>NZ_JBIAWF010000027.1:0-109763 GCF_042895325.1 Streptomyces sp. NPDC001407 | reverse complement strand
CACCGCCGGAACTTAACAGAAATACCCTCTGACCTGCGAAAACGTCAAAGTTAGTTCGGTCAATACACCGCAGGTTCAAATCCTGTCCCCGCTACTCACGTGAAGGCCCGGCATCTGCCGGGCCTTCACTGCTTCCGGGTCCGGTCACTCGATGTCTCCAGCGTAGAGGGCCGGGATGTTCCCGGCGGCGGCCTGGGCCACCAGCTCCGGAAGGCGGCGTTGCAGGAAGGGCGGGATCATCGGCAGGCCAGCCACCTTGTCGAGGGGCACCCAGTCGACGCCGGTCTGGACGTCGTCGTGGAGGCTCCCGCCGAGGGTGGACGGGATGTCGAGAGCGGTGCACCAGAAGATGGCCTCGACCCGGTGGTGCCCTGGTTCAAATGGGATGCTGCTGTCGGAGTGGTTGCCGGGGATGTGCTCGCGCAGGACGAGCAGCGGACCGGCCTTGACTCGAACTCCGGTTTCCTCAAGGACTTCACGTTCGGCGCAGGCGGCCAGAGTTTCGCCGGGCTGCTGTCCGCCGCCCGGGAGCCAGTAGGTTTCGATGTTCGGGTCGGGCCAGGTTCCGCGGACCAGGAGAACGCGGTTGTCCTGGACGACGAGGCCCGAGGCTGCGTTGCGGAGGTACATCTCGGTGGATGGCTGCTGAGTCCTCACCGACAGGAGGGTATCCGCGACCGCGTCACCCGCTGGGCATTTCCCTCAACTGTCCGTGCTCTGACCGGAGTCAGACCGTTCGACCAGAGCCGCCAGCCTGGACTCCAGCATCACCCACCTCACCGCGCGGATCGCAGTGGCGTTCTGTTGCTGTGCGCAGGTGCATGATTATGCTGCTGGGGCCTAGGCACAAGGACGCGGCTCGCCCCAACAGACCTGGGACGAGCCGCGTTTGTGCGGCTGAGATGCGGTTCAGTCGTTGGTGATGTCGCTGATGAAAGCGGACCAAGAGGCCACCGAGAAGACGATGGCCGGCCCGGTGGGGTTCTTGCTGTCCCGGACGGGCATGACGCCCGTGTACCCGTCGGCGACCTCGACACAGCCGTTGCCCGCGTCACTGTGGGACGACTTGCGCCACGCGGCCGAGGAGAGGTCGATCGCGCGCTTGCTATGGGTCACTTACCATTCCCTTCCATGATCGCTTTGATTCTTTCCCGGGAGAGGTCCGCGGGAAGTGCTGCTGCGACGACGCGGTCGAAGGCGTCCTCGTAGACCTTGGCGACATCCAGCCCCTCGGCGAACGTGCTGCCCATGATGTTCTCCAGGTGCACAACCATGGGCCACGGGGTCGGGAAGTGGACCACGTGGAAGAGGCCGACCATGCCCGGGTGGGGCACGGCGTCGATGGCCATGATCTGAATCGTGATGTTCGGCAGGTCCATCATGTCGAGCAGGTGCCGGAGCTGTTCGCGCATCAACGCCGGGTGCCCGGCGAATCGCTGGTGCAGTGCGCTTTCGTTGATGACGGCCCAGAGCTTGAGCGGCTGCTTGGGGCGGGTGAGCACCATCTGTCTCGCCTTGCGCACCTCGACCAGGGCCGCGATCTCGTCCGGTGTGCGGATCATCGCGGTGGCGTCGATGACTTCCCGGGCGTAGGCGCCGGTCTGCAACAGGCCCGGGATGATGTTCGGGGCGTAAATGTTCATGCTCTCGGCGTCGGCTTCCAGGCTGATGTAGTCGCTGTACTCGGCGGCTACGACGTCGCCGTAGGTCTGCCACCAACCGCGCTTCCCGGCGTCCTTGGCCAGGCCCGCCAGTGCTCCTATCAGCGTCTCGTCCGTGACGTCGTAGATCGCCATCAGCTCGGGGATCTCCTTCGCGGAGATGTGAGCCTTGGCGTTCTCGATCTTCGAGAGCTTGGTCGGGTCCCAGCCCATGCGCCCGGCGGCTTCTTCGAGTGTCTGCTTGGTGCTGTTTCTGGCGTCGCGCAGCAGTCCACCAAGGCGCCTTCTGCGGAGAGTTGGCCGGGCCCGTTGGTTCGGCATGTACTTCGCATCCTCCCTGTCGCGGTATCGAACTGCCCTGAAAAGGTGACGAGTTGAACCATGCAGGTTGCATTGTGACCCCGAAGGGTTGCGCAAGTCGATAGAACGTGAGTGCGGCACTTGCCAATTGAGGTGACGGGCTTGCGCACCCCGGTTCCCAAGCGTCATTCTGCCTGAGTCATGATGACGCGCATCACACTCGCGCTCATCCGGTGATCAGTGCGCGGCGGCTCGCCGTTCCCGAAGCGGCGGGCCGCCGTAGCCAGCCTCTTCCTTCACCGCTCGTCCAGGAGCCTCCGCATGCCCGAACTTCCTGGCACCGCTATGTCCGGACCCGCCTCCTACGTCGACATCCAGTTGCTGCGGGCGCAGCCGGAGCAGTACCGCATCGGGGTCGACGACATCATGGGCACGGTCCGCGCCGCTCTCGCCCGGCTGCCGGCGGCCACCACGGTCGATCACCTGCTGCTGCGCCTGCGCGGCCACGTCCAGCTGCTCCTGCCCGAGATCGAGAGCAAGGACTGGGCGAGGCACGGCCAGGACGACCAGATCCGCCTCGTGGCTACTGCCGCACGGGACCGACTGAACGCGGAGCCGAAGTCCGGGCCCGCGGTTGCACGCTGCGTCTACGCCCAGGAGCTGGCCTGCCTCTGCCGCGACCTCCTCGCTCTCGCGCTCGCCGACGAGGGAGCCGAACAGCTCGCCGTCATCACACCGAACCCCTTGTGCCGGAGCTGATCATGACGAACTTCCCGGGCACCGCCATGCCCTTGCTGTCCCCGCTGGAGCACCCCACGCTCGCACAGCGACTCAAGGCGCAGCACCCGCTCGTTCCCCCCGGGCAGCCCTACGCCGACCCCGCTGGTGCGCACGTCGACGAGGCCCTGGCCGCCGCACACGCTCCGCTGGACGTGGAGGCGATCCGCGCGACGATCAACCAGGCACTAGCCCCCGTACCGCTGGGCACTCACCTCGCCCCCGACACGCTCGCCGGCATCGCCCAACGGCTGAACTGGCACATGACGTTCCTGCTCCCCATCGCCGAAGCCAGGGGGCTGGACCGGGCCACACGCGCCTACCTGCGACGCCGGGTTGAGCACGGCCCGCCCAGCGCCCACGACTACCCGGTCTGCACGCAGACCTGGTTGCAGGACAACGCCCGCTCCTGCCAGATGCTCCTGGGCCTCGCCATCGCCGACGAGGCCGCCGAGCACCAGCATGCGGGGGTAGTGCGGTGAGCGGCATCGCCCGAGGCAAACGCCGGTTCATGCCGTACGACCCGGTTGGCATGATCGCGAAGTGGACCTATGGCCTGGGGAGCGTCGCGGCCCTCGGACTCCTGGCCCAGATCGTGGGAGTCGAGCACGCCCACAACGTAGTGCCGTCCAGGCCCGTGCCGGTGGCGACGCCGGATCTTCCCTCCGAGGAGTGATCAGCCGTGGACTCCCGTACGCGCCGCGAACTCCCGCAGCCCTGGAAGGTTCGTGGAGGAGTACAGCAGATCCGCAGTGAGGGCCTTCACCGACGGACGGCGGGCTTCCTCCGGGGCTTCGTGCTCGACGGCGCGAAGAGCAGCAAAGGTCCTGGTGTCGTTCCCGATCTGGTGCCACATGCGGGCCGCATCCGTATGGAAGCGGGCCCGGCGCTCGGCGGTCGGGAAGCGGTTCGGGTTGACGCGGTGGACGACCGGCACGGCCTCGTCCGGGGTGCCGAGCTTGTTGAACACGCTCAGCCGGAAGCTCGCGCACTGTTCGCGAGTGGCCTGGATGGTGACCTGCTCCAGGCTGGTCCCGTAGACGATGCGTTGTCCGATGGCTTCAGCTTCATCCACCATGTTGAGCGCGGCCGTGCGGTCGCCGTAGTGGGCCGCCGTGTATCCGCACGTCAGGAGCATTGCCGCGCGGACGGCTCGGGCCTGCTCGGTGGGGTCGTCGGTCAGCTGACGATCGGTGTGGACGAGAAGGTCCGCGGCCTGATGGTGGCGGCCGGCGCGGCGCATGGCGACCGACAGCATGCGGGTGGCCTCACCGAGCGGAGCGGGCTGGCCGGAGGCACGGGCGGCAGCCAGGGCCCGGTCGGCGGCGACCCAGACGGCCTCGGAGTGCTGTTTGCTGGCCAGCTCGCCGGCGAGGCTGTAGGCGTAGGCGGCCAGTGCGCAGGCTCGTTCCTTGGCGTATCCGGTGAGGTGGTCGCGGGTCGCGTCGGCTGCGGCGAGCAGCACCGGAAGTTCGGTGCCGAGAGCCTGGTACCGGGCGTGGCGGAAGTCTGCGCGGGCCCGGTAGAGCGCCCGGTAGAGCTGGCCGAGCGACACAGGACCGACGGCAGGCGGGTGGGACAACCCCACTTCCAGAGCGGTCGCGGGGGCGGCCAGAGGTCGGCTGACAGCACCAGCGGGCCCACCGGTAGCCATGGCGGTCCCGAGTCCGGCCACCCCGGTGAGAAATCCCCTGCGCCGCACCGCGTCCTCCTGGATCGCGTGGTCCCCTGCGCTCACCGTAGCGGCCGTCAGGCTGCCGGAAGAGGTGGTTCAGGAATCCCGTACCGGGCCTCGCCCCGGCGGGTGAGTGGCAACCATCAGGTCATCGTGCGGGATGCCAGGGTGCCCGGTATCTGTATGGTGACCGCTCACCACTGCCTATCCGTGTACTGCTCTGTGCTGTCGAACAACGGCACCTCGGCCTGCGGACGCAGTCAGCGCGCCGCAGATCCAGCCTTCCGCTTGCGAGAGTCAGGCCGTGTGTTCCAGGAAGTCGCGGACGAGGGGGACTTCCTTGCGGACGGCGAGCTTGTCCCGCAGGTCGTCCAGGGTGGAAGTGCCGCGAGCGGAGGAGACGCCGCCCATGTGCTCGACTGCTCGGTGAGCGGTCTCGACAGCGCCGTCGAGGTCGTCAAGGGAGATTCGGGCCTCGGCTTCGCGTGCGAGGTAAATGGCAGCACCGCGGGGGAAGTCCTCTTCTTGGTAGGCGTCGGCGTCCCGAATCGTGGCCGGAGCGGCGGTGAATTGGATCAACGCCTCCTTGGGGCGACCGAGGTTGAGTGCGCAGGAGCCGGCCAGCATTTGCAGCTCGCCAAGGTTGACCCAGTACACGCAGTCCGGTTCGTCTTGGGGCGAGCGGTCGTGTGCTCGGTCGTAGGCGTCGAAGGCGGCGTTCTGGGCGCGAGCCGCGGCACGGTCGTCACCAGCGTGGGCGTGAGCGCGGGCCAGGCGGGCGTGAAGCATGGCGATCATTCTCGGGGAACCGATCGACCGGGCCCGACCGAGGGCATCGGTCACCAGGTCGGCAGCCCCCCGTGGGTCGCCGGTGGAGTAGCGCATGATCGCCCAGAAGGCGAGGGTGTTGGCGGTGACGACAGGGTCGTTGGAAGAGGCAGCCGCACGCAGGGCGGCCAGATAATACTCCTCGGCCAGGGCGTGATGGCCGGAGTCGTAGGCAGTCCAGCCGCAGATGCGGGCGGCCTCCGCTGCGGCCGCGTGGAGCTGCCGGCCGGTCTCGTCGGAGTAGGCGTTGTTCTTGAGCGCCGAGGTGATCAGCCGGAGCTGGGCGCGGGCGGATGCGTGCACCTGGCCGGAGCCGAGTTGGTCGTCCTGGCGCCTCAGGATCGCCAGTGCCTTGTCGAACAAGGCGGGGGCCTGGCGCCCGATCCGCCGACCGCGCGAGCTCGCCGTGGCGGGCTCGGCGCTGCCAGCCCCGGCAAGAACCGGGGCTATCCCCGTGACAACCAGGAATCCCCTGCGGTCCATCGGTCCTCCCGTCGAGGCGACGCGATCCAATAAGTCAATCGTGGCCTGCGGGTCCCACGCAGCGTCAAGTAGCCGCCGTTCGCGGATACATGCCAGCTTGAGCCACTCCGGCCACGGCCGGGCCGTGACCTCCTCCTCCGGGATGCCGTGCAGGAAGGCCATCGCCTTCTGGGCACGCATCTCAGGGATGACGCCATAGCGGGTCCAGCGCGTGATGCGCTTGCGCTCCGACTTCGTGATCGGTCCGTAGCCGAGGTGACGGTGCGCGGCGTCCAAGAGCGTCAGGTAATGAGGCGCTGACCAGCCATTGAGGTGGAGCAGGTAGGCCAGCGGGTGCCTGTCAATCTCCACACCCGCCATAGTGCCCGCTTCAGCCGCCGACCGACAGGCATCGCCTACTCATGGGAACACCTGGTAACGCCATGGGAATGGCTGGGCACAGCCCCGGCCTTCCTTGGTGGTCCCTGGGTGCGGCATTACAAACACAGACTGTTCAACTCGGCCCGGGGCGCCGCCCGTCGGGCAACGGTTCGTAGCTCCGCAGACCCGGGATTCCGCCCGCGCACGACCAAACAGCACTCCCTGGCTGTCCGGCAACACCGGAGAAACCACAAGGAGGAGGACACGATGCGCATTCTCGTCGACGGCTTGGACCTGTCCGGCAAGACCACGCTGGTCACCGCCCTGATCGACCGGCTCGCCGACCACGGCGTACCAGCGGTGCGCCACCGCGGGATGCTCTGCGAGCACCACCCGCTGGAACGTCTGCTCAAGCGCCTGCCACTGGCCTACCAGTCGCGGTCCAGCCTGATCACCGGCGCCTACCTCTTCGGCGGCTACGCGCTGGACGCCGCACTCGTCCACCTCGATCCGCCCCGTACCGGCGGCGCCGTCCTCATCCAGGAGGGCTACGTGGACCGCACCATGGCCGTGGGGCTGGCCGGCGGCCCGTACCTGCCCGCCACCCTGGCCATGTGGGCGTCGCGCCGCTTCGCGACGTTCGACCTCGCAGTGTTCTTGCACGCCTCCCCCTCCGTCCGCCGCACCCGCATGGAGACGCGCGACCGCGTGGACAGCGGTGACTGGCGCAGCGTGGAGGACGAGGCGTTCGCCGCCCGGTTCGACGCCGCGCTGCTCACCTATCTGGGGCGCCGTCATCCCTCGCTGCTGGTCTTCGACACCGGGGTGCACGCCCCGCAGGAGATGGCCAAGCAGATTCTCGCCGCTGTCGGGCTGGTCCGGCCGGGCCCGGTTGTGCGACCGGATGACCACGGACTGGCCGTAGCCACGCCGAAGTCGGCCTGACCGTGCCCGGGGAGGTACGTATGCACAGCCGTACGACTCACAAGGGCGCGGTGGCGTTGCGCGCCGAGGTCGAGCTGCTGGTGCGGCCCGGCCAGCAAAGTCTGACGCCGGGCGGCGCTGAGGCGCTGCTGCGCGAGGAGACCGGGGCGGGGTCCGGCCGGATCGGCAAGAACCGCGTCACCAGCGCGGCGCGCCTGCGGTCGGTGACCCGGGCCGCGAGCGGGACGGCGTTCCCGGCGCTGGTGGTGAGCGTCAATCAGGAGGGCGGCCGGTTGAACGCCTTGGACTGGCCGGAGGTCGTCCAGCTGCCCGGGAGCATGGCGTTGGGGGCGGCGGGCGACGGCACTTTGGCCGAGCGGGCGGGGGCGGCGATCGGCGGTCAGCTGCGGGCGGCCGGGGTGACGTGGAACTTGGCGCCGGTCTGTGATCTGGCGGCCTGGCCGTCGCAGTCCGCGGTCGGTACGCGCGCCTTCGGCTCGGGCCCGGAGCAGGTGGCGCGGCTGGTCGGCGCCTTCGTCCGCGGTCTCCAGGCGGCCGGGGTGGCCGCGACCGCCAAGCACTTTCCGGGCCTCGGCGGTGTGAGCGTCGACCCGCACCTTGCGGCCCCGGTGGTCGATGAGCTGCCCGACGGTGCGTTACTCCCGTTCCGGGCGGCGGTGCGGGCCGGGGCGGCGTGTGTGATGGTCGGCAGCCAGAAGGTCCGCTCGATCGAGGACCGGCCTGCCCTAGCCTCCCCGAAGACGATCGCCGTCCTGCGCGAGGAGCTCGGGTTCGACGGGGTGGTGGTGAGCGAGAACCTGTCGATACCGGCTGTTCATGAGCCGCTCGGTGGCCTCCCGCCCGCTGCGGTGGCCGCCGTGGCGGCGGGGGTGGACCTGGTGATGCTGGACTCCGAGGTCTCCCGGGGCCGGCAGACGCATCGGGAGCAGGTGGCCGCCGTCCGCTGCCGCAGCGCCGTGGTCCAGGCGTTGGTCGACGCGGTGGAGAGCGGGTTGATCGGCCGTCGGCGGGTGGCCGAGGCCGCCGAGCGGGTGCTGGCCCTGCACGGCCGGTTCGGGATCAGCCCCAGCACGGTGCTCCCCGGCTGGGCCGAGGCGAACACCGTCGCGGGCGAAGTGGCCGACCGCATCGCCCGGGAATCGGTGACCGTCGTGCGCGGCGCGCGGCATCTGCCGCTCGTCCTGGCACCGGGGACGGCGCTGGCCGCCGTACGCGTGCCGGACGTAGGGCAGCGACGGGCCGACAGCGCCCGGCACGCACCCGATCTCCTGCCACCCCTGCTCAGTGCCGGGTATCCGGTGATACCTCTGCCGACGGGCGGCGAAGTACCGGACGGTGTCGGGGCGGTGGTGGTCTACGGCTACGACACCCGTACCGGGCATCGGAGCGGTGCTGCGGCGGAGGCGGCCCGGCTCGCACGCCGCCACCCGGTGGCGCAGATCGCCTTCGGCGACGTCGACGACCTGGCCGGCTCCCCGGCCGACGTGCTGATCGCCGCCTACAGCCCGCACCACGCCAGCGCCGCCGCCGTCGCCGCCGTGCTGTCCGGCCACCTGCGGGCCCGGGGCACCGTGCCGGTCGAGGGGGCCACGTGGTGACGCGCGTCCCGGCCCTGGAGCTGGCCGACTACCTGGAGCGCCTGTACCGCGCGGCGGGCATGTCCCGGGGCGGGGCCCGCACGATGGCCGCCTCGCACGTCGAAGCCGACCTTCGCGGCATCCCCGGACACGGCAGCCGTCTCGCCCCGGCCTACCTGGCCAAGCTCCGCACCGGCCGCCTCAACCCACGCCCCCGGGTGACGGTCCGCCACGAGGGCACAGCGTGGCTGGGCTTGGACGCGGATCTTGCGCCGGGTCCTGTCGCGGCCCGCCTCGCGGTCACGGCCGGCATGCGGCGCGCCCGCCGCCACGGCGTCGGACTGGTCTGCGTCCGCCGCGCAGGGCACGCCGGGGCGCTCGGTATCGCCGCAAGCCGAGCGGCCCGGCGGGGCCTGGTCAGCGTTCTTGCGGCGCCCACCTCGTCCGCCAGCGTGGCGCTGCTCGGCGGCACCGGTGCCCCGCTGCTGGGCACCGCGGCATTCGCGGTCGGCGTCCCCGGTCCCGATCCGGACCAGCCGGTGGTCGTGGACCTGGCTGCCGCGTCGAGCTCGTGGGGGCGCGTGCACCAGCGGGCCCGCACGGGCCAGGACCTGCCCGAGGGCTGGGCCCTGGACGCCACGGGCTGCCCGGTGCGCGATCCGCACCAGGCAGCCGTCCTCCTGCCGGCGGGCGAGCGGGGCCAGGCCCTGGCGATCGTCTTGCACCTGCTCCTCGGCGCGCTCACCGGCACCGCCCCACTGCCCACCGGCGCGGAAGACCGCGGCCTGCTGTCACTGGTGCTCGACCCCGTCGTCCTCGGGGCCAGCGGCCTGGCCGCGGCCGTGGACGAGGTCGGCCGTGCCGTGCGCGAGCAGGGCGCGCGGATGCCCGGCGACCGCGCCTGGGCCCACCGCGCCGCCGCCCGCCGGGGCGGCATCGAGCTGGACGACGAGGATCTGGCCGAGCTGGTCACCGCCGGACTTCCACACGTTCGCGCGCCGCGTGGCTGGCCCCGCCCCCGCCTCACCTCCCTCTCCCTGACTCCCTTCGGAGGCACTGCCGTGAGCACCGATACCCGTACCACCGCGTCCCGCCCTGCGGTCCTCGAGCAGCTCGCCGACGCGGGCCCGATGGTCCTGCACCAGGGCTCGCGCCAGCCGCAGGTCGCCCGCGCGTTGCACACTGTCCTCGACGTCAGCGACCCCTACCCGGTTGTCGCCGCTGTGCGCCGCCTGTGCGACGGCCCGCTGGAGCAGGCCCTGGCCGACGTCGCCGAGCAGCGCCTGCTCCACGAGCCGACCGGCCGCCGCGTCCCCCTGCAGGAACTCCCCTCCCGCGTGCTGACCCGCCTCGCCCTGCACCACCGCCTGACCGGTGTCCAGGCCGAGGCGCTGCACTTCGCGCTGCGCTGCTCGTTCGCCTTCCCCGGCATCGTCGGCAGCCCGGATGCCCCGTTCGCTCTCAAGGCGGAACTGCCCGCCGGGTTTACCCCGGTCGCCACGCCCGAGGAGATCGCCGCCACCCAGCGCGCCGCCGGACCGGACGGGCTGAACACGCGCTACATGATCAGCCAGATGAAGGGCGGCATGTCCTGCGACTTCGGCGTGGGCTGCCCGTTGATGTGCGCCTACTGCTACCGGCGCGAGGGCGACACCGTCGACGGCTACCTCGGTTCCTGGGAGCCGACCGGGTTCCTGGAAGCCGAGGAGGTGGTCGAGCGGCTGCTCGCGCACCCCTGGTTCACGCCGCACGTCACCCCACTGGGCCTGCACATGTCCACGTCGGAGGCATTCCTGCCGAAGCTGTGGTCGCGCACCTGGACGGCCCTGAAGCTGCTGGACGACCTCGGGCTGACCAACCGGGTCTCCTGCATCACCAAATACGGCCTCTCCGACGAGCAGATCGAACAGCTGGAGTCCTTGGTCAACATCGACCTGGACATCAACATCTGCTACGCCGCGATGCCCCCGGCGATCGAGCCGCCCAATCGCCAGCGCCGTCTCGACTTCCTGCGCCGTGCCCTGGCCTCCGACCGGCTCAACGTCCTGGCCTACTACCGGCCGATTGCCGAGGGCATCAACACCACCGACACCCACATGCGCGACGTCTGGACGACCTTCAAGGACGCCGGCGCGCGCACCGTGGTGCTCGGCGGGTTGAAGTTCGGCGACGACCACGTCCACTCGTTCATGTCCTACGGTCTGCCACTGCCCAGCGGCTCCTTCACCCCCGGCAAGAAACTCCTCAGCGCGGCCACCGAGCAGCGGATCATGGCCATGTTCGAGGAGGTGTACGCCGACGTGCCCGCCGAACGGCGGCCCGCCGTGGTGAAGAGGTCCTCGTGCGGCCGCTCGGTCGAGCGCGGAAGCCACCTCGCCGACTACAACGGCCACTACGACCTGCCCGCCACGAACTGCCGCCTGCGCTGCCCCGCCGCACAGCACCAGGTCTGCGCCACCGCCACCGTGCCGGAGGAAAGGACGGTCCGTCAGCTGCTCGCCCGGATCGGCCGCCCCGACGCGCGCTTCGACATCACCGCCTCCACCGTCGTCGTCCACGCCGATCTCTCGCAGTTCGAGCGGACCTTCCTGCGCCAGAACCTGCTCCACCCCGTTCACACGACCCGCCAGGCCGCCGACCTCCTCGCCGGAAGGCTCAGCCGATGACCGCCACGATCCCCGCCCGTACGTTCCTGCCGCTAGCCGACTCCCCGCTCCTCGACGGACGCACGGACGGCCAGGACGCCGACCTGGCGGTGCGCCTGGCCGAGCAGGCCGACCCCGATCCGGCCACCGTCCGCTCCCTGCTCGCCATCACCCACCCCGCCACCGCCCCACGGATCACCGCCGCCCTGGAAGCGCGCGACGACCTGCCCCCGGCCGCTCTCGCCCTCCTGATCGCCCACCGGCCCGAGAGCCGGAAGGGCACCGCCCGTCTGCGCGCCGTGCTCTTCCCGAACGGCGACAGCGCGGCCTGCCACACCTTCGCCCATACCATCGCCGCCCTCGCCCACCGCCCCGAGACCATCAGCACCCCCGACCTGGCCACCGAGAAGTTCGCGGCAGCCGCAGCGGCCGCCGACCCCGAGGCCCTGCACACCGTCCTGGCCGACCTGCTGGCCCTCCCCGTCCTGACCGGGCCCGCCGACGCCGCCCTCGGCCGCCTCCTCGACGCCCGCGCCGCCGCCCAGATCCCGCCCGCCGCCATCGACCAGGACGGCGCGGCGGCGCGCGAACGCACCCGCCGCACGCGGATCAGCGCCGAGATCACCGCCCGCCGCTGCGGCACCATCACGGCCATCGCCGAGCACACCGGCGGCCTCACCCACGCCGCCGAGCTCTGGTACGACGCCCTCACCCAGGCCGCCGACACACCGGAAACCGCCGGCCACGCCCTGGCACTCGCCGCTCTCGCTCCGGAAGCTCTGGCCACCGGGACCGGCCTCGACTGCCCCTGGCCCGCCGTCACGGCCCGCTGGCAACAGGTCAAAGCCGCCGCTCGCGCGGCCCGCCGCGCTCCGCAGGTCTGGCCGACGGCATGGGCGAAGGCCGCCATGACCGAGGACGGCGCGGCCTGGGATCCCACCCAGCGCGCCCTGGTCGCCGGCTACGACCTCCTCACCGAGCACGTCCGCGCGCTCGACACCGCCGGTGCGGCGCCGTCCCCCGACCAGTGCTGGGCCACCGACCCGGTCGGCCGCGCCCTCCTGCGCACCGTGGCCGACCACCTCACCGGGCATCTCGGCCACAGCCCGCTGCCCCACTTCGACGACGCGCTGCTCATCCGCTTCGTCCAAGGGCTCGCCAAGAACCGGCGCGACCGCTTACCTGGTGCCCTCCAGGTCCACGGCCTGGTCGCCGCCCTCAAGGCCGCCCGCTCCAAGCACCTGCTGCTCGCCCGCGCCGTCTCCCCCGACCTCGGGATCGTCGTGCCGACGCGCGGTGAGGCCCACCGCATCGCCCCGCCCGGCCCGGACAACCCCGGTGGGCAGGACGCGCTCGCGGCCAAAATCGCACAGCTGGCCTGGCTCCTGGAAGCGCGCCCCGACGCCCGCGCCCACCTGCTGCTGGTCGACGAGGACGCCGCGGGCGCCTCCGCGCGGGCCGCGCAGCGGGTGACGGCGGAGCACCCGCAGATCCGCGTCACCGCCGCCACCCGCCCGGACCAGGCCAGCGCCAAGGGCGGAGCGGTGCTCTGGGGACTGGTCCAGCTGCACGCCGTCGGCCACGCCGTCCTCGCCTACACCGACGTCGATCTCACCTACCCCCTCGACCAGCTCGGACTGCACCTCGCCGCCCTCGACCACCCCGGCACCGGAGCCGTCATCGGCTCGCGCCGCCTGCCCGACTCCCACGGCTACTACCCCCCGTCCGGCCCCACCCCGACCGCCCGGCTCTACCAACAGGCCGTCACCGAACTCCTCAGCCTGGAGATCAGCGATCCCCAGGCCGGCTTCAAGGCGTTCCGCACCGACGCCCTCACCACCGCGCTGCCCGGCATCACCGACCACAGCCTGTCCTTCGACACCGAGCTCCTTGCCGCCGTCCAGCACTCCGGCCACACCATCACCGAGGTCGGCGTCGCCGCCCTGCACCGCTGGGCCGACGGCCAGCATGGTGCCCCGCGCGACTACGACGCCATGCTGCACAACGTCCACCAGCAGGCCCAGCGCCTCGGCACTACCCCCCGGCCCAGCCCCGTCTGGGACCGCATCCAGCAGGCCGGCTCACTCGCCACGGCCGCCGCGAAACCCGCACCCGTCAACGTGACGATCACACCGATCCCACGCTGACCCGAGCACGACACCCCGCCCCGGGCCGTCGGCGTCAACCACGCGGGCGGCCCGTCCAGTTGAATCCCACCCGCAGGCTGCGGAGCGCGCGGATTCCGCGCACGGGTGTGCGTAGACTGTCACGCCTATTCCGGCCGCCGGATCAGCGCGGGCGGCCGGGCCGGGACCAGCCCCGTCGAAGGGTGAACGCGTGAGGGCCGTCATCGCCGTCGCCGGCATGGGAACCAGGTTCTTCCCCATCGGCAAGACGATCAACAAGTCCATGCTGCCGGTCCTCGACCGGCCGGTCCTCGCCTACGCGGTCGCCGACTGCGTGGCCGCCGGAGTACGCGAGATCGCAATCGTCACCGCCCCCGGCGACGCCGGCCGACAAGTCCGCCACTACTTCACCCACGACCGCGACCTGGAGACCTACTTCGCAGCCCGCGGCTGGCAGGACAAGTACGAGCCACTCGCGGCACTCCACACCCAGGCCGACTTCACGTTCATCGAACAGCCACGGAGCACCGACCGGTACGGCACCGCCCTGCCCGTCACCCTCAGCGCAGACTTCATCGGCGACCAGGACTTCCTCCTCATCGCCGGGGACGACCTGCTCCTGCGTACCGACGGCGGCTCCGACCTCGCCGACCTGGCCGCCGCCCGCACCGCCGCGGGCACCCCAGGCGCCATCGCTGCCGCCACCGTGCCCGGCGCCGACGCCCACCGCTACGGCATCCTCACCCCCCGCACCAGCACGGCCGGCCACCCCGTCCTCGACGGTCTGCTGGAGAAGCCCGCCGGGTACGACGCGCTGAACGCCTACGTCAACATCAGCCGCACGCTGCTCCCCGCCACCGCGGTCCGGCACTTCGAGAAACTCGCCCCCGCCGCGAACGGCGAGTACCAGGCCACCGACGCCATCGCCGACTGGGCCCGCGACCACGACCTGCTCATCCACCCCATCAACGGGCACTACTACGACTGCGGCACCCCGATCGGACTGCTCGCCGCCAACAACGCCGCCGCCCGCGCACAGGGGCTGACCGCGCCCGGCGTGACCTCATGAGCCAGACGGCCCCGGCCTTCCCGATCCGCACCTGCGCCGTCATCCTCCACGACAACCACATCTGCCTGATCCACCGCGAGCGGCCCGACGGCGACCAGTACTCCCTGCCCGGCGGCCTCGTCCACGCCGACGAAGAGGTACCAGCCGCCCTGGCCCGCGAGCTCAGGGAGGAGCTCGGCCTCGATCTCGCGGAGCTGACCAGCCGTCCTGAGCTGCGCTGGGTGCAAGACCAGATCACCACCCGCCCCGGCAGCAGCGCGCCATTCCGACGGCTCCATCTCATCCACGTACTGCACCTGCCGCCCGGCGCGCGGCAAACCATGGCCGACACGGAACAGGACGCCGAGGATCACGCTCCTGTCGTCTGGACGAACCTCGACCGCGCCGCCCGCCTTCACCTCTATCCGGCGGTCGGTGAGGCGATTGGAACGCTCGCCAAAGCAAGCGGCCAAATCGCTCTGGTTCCGGTCCTCCTGCCACCAATCACGGATCGGACCTACCGCTGGCGCTGACGACCGCGTGAGCGAAGCGGCAGGGAGTCACCGGAGACGGGTTTTCAGGCGTCGGTTTACCAGTCGTCGGTTAACCGGTCCCCGGTGAACCAGGCGTGTTTACTAAGACCCTCACCAAGTTCCCCCTACCCCCACAGGTGTCGTTCTGGCTGACGCTTCGCACGCCGCTGTCGGCTGTCGCCGACGAGGGCGCCAGTGCCGCCGTCAGCGCCTTTTGCTGCTCAACAGCATCCCGAGTTCCTTGATCGCTTAGTCGGGCTCGTAGGGGGCGTTCAGGGCGGTTCTCGGGCCTGCGCTGCCGCCTGTTGATCTTGTCTATTCGTGGTGCAGGACGGGGTGGTTCAGGTAGTTGGTAGCGGCTCGCCGGACAGCACGTGGACGTGCCAGTGCTGGCTTTCCTGGTAGCGGCCCATGTTGGTCACGACGCGGCAGGCTCCATGTTCGTTCTTCACCGCAGCGGCGGCTTGGCGGACGACGGTCATGACGTCCAGCAGCAGCTGGTCGCCTCCGTCGCCCAGGTCGATGAGCGAGAGGACGTGCTGCTTCGGGATGACGACGAGATGGACGGCGTACGCGGGTCGCGTGTGTTCGAAGGCGAGGACCGTGTCCGTCTCGATCAACTTCCGGACCTGGGTGCGTCCGCTCAGGACCTGCTCGCAGTAGAAGTCGTCGCCCATCCTTACGGCTTCCGCGGGTTGGCTTCGGCGATCTCCTTGGCGCGTTCGGCGACCGGGTTCAGGCCGACCTCGGCTCTGCGCTGGTCAACGTCGTCGGGCTCGCGGATCGGGGAGGGCTCCCAGTCGCCGCCCGGTGGCCGGCGGAACTGCGTGCCGAACCACTGGGCGCCTTCGGTGCGAACGGCGATGCGGTCTTCGAGGAAGGCGAGCTGCCAGGGCGCGGCGTCGCCGTCGGTGACCGCTTCGGCGAGCAGGTTGGCCCACTGCTCCTGGAGGTGGGGTTGCCGGTCGGCATGCTGCGCGAGGAGCCAGGCCGCGTCCGCGCCGTCGTCGCCGCACAGCGACCGCCCGGGCCACCCCACTCGGTCAATGACGTCCTTGAGCCAGTGGGTGTTGTCGTTGTCCATGTCCGCCCAGCGCGCGGCGACGTCGTCCGTGACCGTGTCGCGAAGGGCGCTGCGGAAGTCCTGGTCGACGTCGCGGCGGCGCAGCAGCTCTTTGCACAGGATCTCGTCTCGGGCGGGGCCGGGGCGCTGGGCGGCGGCGGTGGGAGGCACGAGTTCGTGCAGGGCCTCGCCGAGGATGCGGGTGTCCGCGGGCGTGTCCAGGACGGCCAGCTCGTCGGCGGTGATCCAGCGGAACGGGTGCTCGCGGTGGCCGACGGGGCCGTACGGTCGGTCGACGACTCCGACGTGGATGTGGTCGAGGTGCACGTGCTGTTCGGGGTGCTGGCCTTCGGCTCCGGCGGGCATGCTCACCGTCCACCAGGGCGCCCCGTCGACGCACGCCTCGGCGCTGGTCTCCGGGTGCGGGTAGTCCGCGGGCAGCGCATACCCGGCGGGAGGCAGGAGGCGGGCGCGGTAGCCGGTCTCCTCGACGGTCTCGCGCAGCGCGGCCTGCTCGGGCCGCTCGCCGGGGTCGATGTGGCCGCCGGGGACCATCCAGCCGCCGTGGTGGGGGTGCTCGATGACGCCCAGCCGCCACGTGTCGCCGAAGCGGGCGAAGAGGTACAGGCTGGCGGTGCAGTGCCGGACCAGGTCCATCGCGGCAGCGTCCCACGCCGCCGCGCCCCCAGTACAGGGCGCCTGGTCGCCTACGCTGAAGGCGGGCGTGGGGCCGACGAGACGGATGCTGCTGGTGGGCCTGCCCCGTTTTCTGACCGACGCCTGGTCGTGGCTGAACTACAAGCCGGTGATGGCCTCCACGTACGACGGCCGACCGCACCGTGCGCTGGCGCCGGAGATCCAGGCGACGTGGCTGCCGCCCGAGTCGGTGCGCCGCCTGGCCGCGTACAAGCTGCTCGCGGCCTACGACTCCAACCAGGCCGGGGAGCTGGCGGCGCTCGCGGGGAACGCAGAGGCAGCCGAGCGGAGAGAGTTCGGTGACCCGTCCTCGTTCGTGGACACCACCCTCGCGCACGTCATCGGCAAGACGCAGCAGATCGTGGTGCCCGGCGCCGAGCACGCCAAGGACGACCAGGCCACCCCGGAAGCAGTGGCGGCGGCAGCGGCGCAGGAGCGGCTGCGCGAGTGGGCGGAGGCCGAGCTGCTGCCGCTGCGCATGCAGGCCTGCGAGCGCAAGGCCGTTCTCCTCGGCGACGGCGTGTACCTGCTGGCGTGGGACCCGGAGAAGGGGCGGGCCCGCCTGCAGACCTTCGATCCCGGTTTCTACTTCCCCGTCATCGAGGACGACGCCGACCCGGGCGACTACCCGAACCGCGTCCACCTGGCGTGGGAGATACCGGAGGACCCCAAGCGCGGCGTCAAGGCGCGGGTGCGCCGGATCACCTACGAGCTGGGCCCGATCGAACCGGCCGCTCGCCCCGCCGCCGACGGCGCGGGCCGGCAGGGGCCCGACGTCCCCGCGGACGCGGCGGCCGCGATGGCAGGGCCTGGCGACGTCTTCGACACGGCCACCGGGCGAGTCGTCCGCACGTACCCGTGGGCGCCCGGCGGGGTGTCGGCCGTCACCTGCTATCTGACCGACGCGGAATGGCTCCTCGAGGACCTGCGGCACGGGCAGTCGCTCGACGACTTCCCCCTCGACAAGGCCCGCTTCCGCGAGCGCGCCGACGGCACGGTCCTCAACCGCCTGGACCTGCGGATCGACTTCCTGCCGGTCGTGCACATCAGCAACACCATCGCGGACGGGGAGCACTTCGGGCAGTCCTCCCTCGCCAAGGTCTTCCAGGCCCTGGACGAACTCGCCGAGACCGACACCGACTCGGCCCGCGCCTCGGCCACCACCGGCGCCCCGATCATCGCGCTCGCCGGGTCCCACGCCGAGGTCGACCGGATCACCGGCCGCCCCAAGCCGCTGGACATCGCACCCGGCACGGTGTTTCAGCTCGCCGACGGCGGGCGCATGGACGTCCTCGACACCTCCAGCCAGTTGGCCGAGCTGCGCGCCCGGGTCGAGGAGCTTCGCGAACGGGCCGCCGTCAACGCCCGGCTGCCCGCCGTGAGCCTGGGCACCGTGGATCCGTCCGACGTGCCCAGCGGCTACGCCCTCCAGCTCAGCCTCGGCCCTCTCGATTCCCTCGTCGACGCCATGCGGCTCGCCCGCGCCCACAAGTACTCGCTGCTGCTGAAGATGGTGCAGCGCCTTCACCAGGCTGGTCAGGCGGAGGGCTGGCCGGCGGGCCCGCCGCTCCCGGCCCGCCTGGTGTTCGGCCCGCACACCCCCACCGACCGGGCCGCCATCCTGGACGAGGTGATCAAGGGCGTGAGCGCCGGGGTGCTCTCCCTGGAGACCGGTATCCGGATGCTTCAGGACGCCGGGTACCCGATCGAGGACGCCCGGGAGGAGGTCGAGCGCATCGACGCCCGCCGAGCCCCTAGTCCCGAGCCGCGGGAGTCGACGACGGCGGACGAGGAGGAGCAGGAAGAGAAGGAGGGTTCCCCGGAGGACCGGCCTGGCGAGCAGCAGCGTGACCGGGCCGAGGCAGCGTAGGGCCCCTGGCTGACGGGCTGCTCCGTCTTCGGCCCGCTCTTGGGCGGTTGACCGGCCGGGGTTGCCGTCCGGTTGGTCAGCGGAGGTGCGCGGGCAGGAATGCCAGGAGGCCGATCACCGTGCCGGCTGCCAGGCCCCACCCGGCAACGCGCATCCACGTTAGCTCTGGCTTCACGGCGTCAGGGTATAGGGGCCATGCCGGGCGCGTCCGGCGTCTTCGCGATGCGCAGCACGGTCATCTCCTGGGCGGGAGGCGGGCGTCGTCACTCGACCTGGGCCCGCAGGCGGCGGGCCGCCTCGACGACTGCTTCGTGGTCAGACGCGAACAGCTGGCCGCTCTGGGTGGTTGGGTCCGCGGGCGTCCCGTCGTTCCGGATTCGGCCTGCCCACATCTGTACGCCAGCCCCGAGCATCGTGATGCCGATCCACCAGCTTCCTTCCTTCGGGACCAGCCGGGCCTGTTCATTCCCCACCCACTGCACGGCGACGTCACGCCAGTTGCACTGCTCCACGATCATCTGTCCAAGCCGCTCGGCCATACGCCCTCCCGGCCCGGAGCCTATCCGGCGTCGTCGTCTCCACCCAGGGGCCGTGCGAGGTCGTCGGCAGGGATGCGGGTCTTCTTGAAGCCCTGGCGCTGTTCATCCGCCGAGAGGCGTAGGTCGTCTTCGGACATGGAGGAGATGGTGCCGCCCCCGGTTTGGATCTTGTAGGTGCCCTCACCGCCGGGCACGTTCTTCACGAGGGTCACCTCGTAGCAGTAGCCAGCGAAGTCGCCGTACGCGTCGGGCAGCCGTTGCCCGGTCCGGCTGGTGGTCGCCTCGGCGAGCTTGCGCTTTCCGCTCTTGTCGAAGATGACGACGGTCTCTCCAGGGGCGTTGGGCGTGCACTGCTCGCCTGCCCGGCCGTGGCCGCCGTTGCGAATGTAGGCGTCGGCGGAGGCGGAGACGATGGTGGCGGTGAACGGCGTGCGGTCCACCCACGGCTCCCACAGCAGGACGGCGCTGGCCCCGGCGGCGCACGCAGCTGCGGCTGCGCCCCACAGGACGACCGGTCTGCGCTTCCACCAGTTCTTCCGGATCGGCACCCCTTGCGCGCCTGGCGAGGGTACGGGGTGTTTTGCGAGGTCAGGCATGATGTGGATCTTGCCATGGAAGAGACGTCCAGTAGGCGTCTCCCGTCGACGCAGACTGCGCGCAGGTTGTCCCCCTACCGTGCAGTGTCTAAATCTAGTGCCTCGTGATTCTGTTCGTATCACTTCGAGTTGTTTGCGACGAGTTTCTTGATGTTGGTCTGGACGAGGCGGACCTTCGCCAGGATCTCTTCCGCGGTTGCGGTCCAAGTGAACGGTTTGGCCCCGGAGTTCCAGGTGTCGATGTAGTTGCGGATCTGGGTGATCAGGACGTTGACGCTGGCGAAGGTGCCGCGGCGGATCGCCTGACGGGTCAGGATGCCGAACCATGTCTCGATCTGGTTCATCCATGAAGATCCGACGGGAGTGAAATGGAAGTGGACGTGCGGGTGGCCGGCCAGCCATGTCTTCACCTCCGGCGTGGTGTGGGTGGAGAGGTTGTCCAGAACGACGTGGATCTCCTTCCCGGCGTGCGGCTTCACGGCCTTCTTCAGGAAGGCCAGGAAGTTCTTGCCGTTCCGGTTCGGCCTGCACTCGCCGATCACTTCACCGGTGCCGACGTTGAGAGAGGCGAACAGGTTCGTGGTGCCGTGCCGGACGTAGTCGTGGGTGCGTTTCTCGGTGGCCGAGAAGGTCATGGGCAGCACCGGCTGGGTCCGGTCCAGCGCCTGGATCTGCGTCTTCTCGTCAATCGAGAGCACGACCGCGCCGCCCGGCGGGGCAAGGTAGAGGCCGACGACATCGGCGACTTTGTCCGCGAACGCAGGGTCCTTCGAAATTTTGAAGGTGCCGTTGCGGTGAGGCTTGAGGTTCTCCTCGCGCCAGATCCGCGCGATGTAGTGCCAGGACACGGAGACGTTCTCGGTCCGCTTCATGTACTTCGCCAACTCGCGTGTAGACCAGTGCGAGAGGCCGGTGACCGCCGGCGGCGTCATGCGTGTCAGCGCAATCACCCGCGCCCGGACCCGTGTCGGGACCTGTTCCCGGGCGCCGCCAGGACGGTCACCTTCCAGCCCTGCCAGCCCGCGCTGGGCGTAACGGGTCTTCCAGCGGTCCACGGTCGGCAGCGACACTCCGAGCAGCTCGGCAATGTCCTTGCGTCGGCGTCCCTCGTCCGTCCACAGGACGATCCGGGCCCGTGAGGCCACATCCGCAGGTACATCCGGGCTGTTCGCCAACGCCCGCAAATCGGCAGCCTGTTCCTCGGAGAGCTCCATGCCAGCAGCAACGAGACACACGAGATCAAGTAACGCCGACAGAATCACGAGGCACTAGCCGAGACCAGTGGCCACGGCTGCTCGCCCGGTCATAGCGATGATGAGTGTGATTGTCTCTGTTCCATACGGCCACCGGGCCACTGCACCGAATTCACGTAGGTGTAGCAGGGTTCGTGACGGCCATGAGTCCCCCACTTCAAGCGGTGCCCACGCTGCGCCCCTTTTCCGCAGTGCTACGACCGGCGAGAACACGTCGTTCCCGCAATCGCACGTCTGGTGATGAGCTCCTGTGGACTTTTCCACCTGGATCGGCTCACGCCATCGCAACACTCCATCCATGTCGGCTCCGTGCTGCTCCATGTCAAGCTCTGCTTCGAAAGGAGGGTGTGTCTCCTTGAGCTTGAGGGCGTTGCCCTCGCGGTCAGCGTCGGGGCCCGGCCTCCCTCCTGTGTCAATGTCTACGCGCCCGAGGGCCCCACACATGATTTCGGCGTGAATCTGCATGAACGCCGCATACTGCTCTAGCGGCCATTTGTGAGGCTTAATGCGCGCAGAGGAGCCGATCGTGGCGACATAGTCGTGATCGAACTCGCCGCGAATGACTCGCCGACGAACATCCATAAGCGCAGCAAGAGCCGACGGGCTGTCTACGAATTCGTCCAGCAGGGCGAGGGCGATCTCTTGATGGATGGTCCCCATGTGATTCTCCGGTCTGCGGTGGCACGGCCGACGGTAGGGCAGACAGCCAGGCGGAGACGTGCACGGCATCGCCTTCGTGCCCGGAAGATCGCACGAGCGGGTGTACGGCTGACGTCCGTACACTCGTCACTGGCGCGGGGCCGTTGTGTGGGAGCAGCACGCATTCATGACCGGCACCCCGACAGAACCGCAGGACACTCCGCCCGCCGAGCTCACGGTCCGCCAGGATCGGCTGGCCACGATGCTGGCGCGCGAGAAGGACCAGGGAGGCCGGGCTGCGGTCCGGGCCCTGGTCGAGCGGCTCGGCTTCTCCGACTCCGAGGCCCTGGAGCAGTACCTCTCCGTCGTCCGCAAGACCCAGCAGGATGAGCTGAGCGACGCCCAGTACCGCGAGGTGCAGTTCGCCGAGCGGGAGAAGGCTCTGGCCGCCCGGGAGGCTGCGGCGGAGGCTCGCGAACGTGCGGCGGTCCGGCGCTCCTACCTGGCCGAGGCAGGCGCGAAGGGCCAGGACCTGGACGACGCGATGGTCCTGCTGCGGGTCGAGGACGACGCCGACGACGCTCAGCTCACCGACGCGGTCAGCCAACTCGCTACCCGCCGCCCCGAGCTGTTCGCCCGCACCGCCGCGCACCTGCCGCCGGTTCCGGCGCCCGCTGGTGCTCCCGCGTCCGTTCCGCCGCCGCGCTCGCCCGGGGTCTCCCACACGCCAGGCGCGGCCGGGCTGGAGATGGCGCGCCGCCGCGGGCTCCTGCCGCCGGCGACCTGACCGTCAGGCCGTACGCGGCCTGCCACCTCGGGGACCACGCCCCTTCATCTTCGTGGACCGTTCCACCACCTCTGGTGAGGGCGCGACCGCCTTTTGACCCACCAGGAGGACGGCGTGACCATTCAGCCGTACACCACCTCCGTGACGGTGACCGCTGACCGCGACTGGCTCGCATCGCGGCACGGCACCGACTCCACGGAAACCATCACCCTCGACCTGAGCACGTTCACCAGGGGTGTCCACTTCACCGAGCCCGAGCCGGGCCAGCCGTACGGGTACGTCCGCTCCGGCGTCCCGGTCGCCCGGATCACGGCCTCGGGCCTGTACGGGCCGTACGACCCGGAGGCCAAGGACGGCCGCCAGCACCTCGCCGGCCTGGTGTACACCGAGGCCCCGTACACCCCGGGCAGCAAGAACGTCCCCGCGGCCCTGTACTGGCACGGCTCGGTGAACACGGCCCACATCCCCGGCGGCATCGACCCCACGAAGATCGCCCCGCACCCCGCCAGCCCGCAGATCCGCTTCCTCGGTGAGGTGACCGCATGAGCGTCGCAGACCTTCTCAAGGGCGTGTCGGTCACCGACCTGACTGTGTACGCGCGCACCATCCCCACGCCCGATGACTTCCTGCTGACGAAGACCGTCTTCGGTGAGAAGCAGGTCAAGGACGTCAAGTGGCGTATCCGGCAGTCGAAGCGCCGTGTGAACGCCGCCTCGTATCGCGCCTACGACGCCTCCGTGCCGTTCGCGCAGCGGCAGGCGGAGACCACGCAGGTCGAGGGCATGCTGCCTGCGCTGGGCCAGAAGCTCGTCGTCACGGAGCTGGAGCAGCTGCTCCTGGACGCCTCCCGGGGTGCCGACGACGACCGCCTGGTGGAGCTGCTGTACGACGACGTCGAGCGCCACGTGGAGGCGATCCGGTCCCGTCTCGAACTCGCCGCCGCCGACGTGCTGCTCGACGGCAAGTTCTCCCTCACCGGCGAGAACGGCCTGACGGTCGAGGTCGACTACAAGGTGCCGGCCGCGAACATGCCGACGGCGGCCAAGCCGTGGTCCGATCCGTCGTCGGACCCGATCGCGGACGAGCTGCGCTGGATGTCCTACCTCGACGACATCGGTGCCCCGGCCCCGGAGATGGTGCTCACCTCCCGGAAGGCGTGGTCGCACCTCGCGTCCAACATGGCCTACCGGGCCGCGTACTACGGCACGCCGTCGGGCGGCCAGACGCCGACGGCGACGCTCAACCCGGAGCAGGTCAACAGCGTGCGCGGCACGTACGGCCTGCCGCCGGTCACCTTCTACCGTGCCCAGGTGTGGCAGAACAATGTGTCCAAGCGGGTGATGCCCGAGGACCGGTGGATCATGCTGCCGCCGGACCGCGCGAAGTGGGGCGAGACGCAGTACGGCACCACCGCGGAGTCCCTGGCCCTGTCGCGCGGCACGACCCCGGCGATCGAGCGGGAGGACGCCCCCGGCATCATCGTCACCCGCGACGTCGAGGACGACCCGGTGCAGATCTGGACCAAGGGTGCGGCGTGCGCGATGCCGGTGCTCTACTCGCCGGACTGCCACATCACGGCGAAGGTCCTCTGATGGGCGCCGCCCAGGGTAAGGCGCTCGGCACCCTCGCCGTCGCCGTCCACGTCCTCGATCCCGTTGAGCGCATCCCGCTGATCCTGACGCCCGGCGCCGAGGTCACCGACCCGGATGTCGCCAGCCAGATCACCAACCCGGCCTGCTGGCAGGACAACCAGGTTCCCGTCCTCGTGGCGGAGAAGAAGGCCAGCCGGAAGTCCGCTTCGACGCCCAACGACGACTGACCGACCACCGCTGCGGCCGGGAGAAGCACCCGCTTCTCCCGGCCGCGTTTTCCCACGAAAGCACCCTCCCTTTTGAACAGCGACACCATGAGCTGGCTGCTGGCACAGCTCGGCCCGGACACCGACACGGCTGACCTTCAAACCCGATACCTACGCCTTCGCTCAGCGCGCGCCGTCGCACTGGAAATCCTCAATGAGCGACTGGCGAAACTACTGGCCGAACCGCTGAAGGTGTCCGTCAACGGTGTAGTCACCGTGGACCAGACGACCAACGTATCCGCGCTGGAACGCCGCATCACCGCCGTGGCCGCCGATGCGGCTCCGGATGACACTCCGACTGCCGGACGCGATCTGCTCACCACCGTGGTCCTATGTCCGCGCCGCCGCAGGTAGACGTCAGCACGGCTGGCCTGGGGACCTTTAATGCGCGTCTGGCCGAACGCTTCACCACGCAACGCCGATTGTGGGCACGGCCATTGATGGCACGCATTCGCCGAACCATGTGGAATCTCATCACGAACGGACGAGCAATCGGCTCACGACGAGTCCTCTCCGGATTAGCAACCCCTTAACCATCCCTATCTGAACTGCCCCAAAAACGGCGATCAATTGAAAATTGTGAGGTACGTTCTGCGCCGAACGGAAGGGAAAATCTCATGGCCAAGCGCGTTGATACCTACTTCGTGGACGACCTCACCGACGAGCGCGACGAGAGCGTGAAGGAGCGCGTGATCTCGCTCGATAGCCGCCGCGTCGTCATCGACCTGGGCGACGACTCCTACGCCGAGCTGGAGGAGAAGCTGGCGCCGTACTTCGCGGCCGGGCGGTCCGGTCGCGCCGCCGCCACTCCCCGGAAGGCTGCCAAGGCCACGCCCGAGGCGAAGACGGTCGAGCCGACCACGAGCGAGATCCGCGCCTGGGCGAGGCGGCGCCGCATCAAGGTCGCTGCCCGCGGACGCATTCCCGTCGCCTTGCGCGAGCAGTACATCACCGACCACATGAATGCCGCATAGCTGGGCACACATGGTTGAGCCGCGCCTGAAGGACAGGGTGCGGCTCAAGCGCGTTCGGGGCACTCCCGGAGGGGGGAAGGCATGAGCGGGACCCACGCTGATGAGAACCACCTCCGAACGCCCGGCTGGGCACGGCTGAGCGGCGAGGTAGTACACCGAGGCGACTTCCTGACCGTTCACCGTGACCGGGTAGTCCAGCCCGATGGAGCGCCGGGAACGTACGAGCACGTCGCCGTCGCGGAGGGAGCCCGCATCGTTGCCGTCGACGCAGCCGGACGCATCCCTCTCGTCGAGGACGACTGCTATCTCCAGGGCCGACGCCAACTCGCGCTGCCCGGCGGCGGACTTCGGCCGGGCGAGGACCCCGAGGCGGGTGCGCGGCGGGAGTTCGAAGAGGAGACCGGCAAACGGCCCGGCGAACTGCGCCTGCTCGCCCGCTTCCACCCGCTGCCGGCCACCACGTCCGCGAGCACCTATCTCTTCTTGTCCAACGCCCTCGAGGACGGTGTCGTGCGCCGGGACTCGACGGAGGCGCGCATGACGGTGAAGTGGATGCCCGTGGAAGCGGCGGTCCAAGCGGTGCAGGACGGGGAGATCACGGAGGCGGGAACCGTGATCGGGCTCCTTCTCGCCGCGCGCGCCCTCGCGATCTGATCCGGCCCGCGCCCCGTGCGCCCGGCGGCAGGCCGTAGCGGCCGAATTTCCCGCTTCGCGTACCTATGGTCGGGCCCATGAGCAGCTACCCCGAATCCCGCAGCGTCCGCATCTGCGCCCCTTGCCCCGACGCCCCGGTCACGATCGAGGTCGACGGGCACGACGTCGCCAGCGGCGTCGAGGCGTACCGCATCACGCAGACCGTGGACGGCGACCCGGAGGTCACGCTGTACATACAGCCGGGCTGGAAGGGCCTGGAGTTCGAGGGCCTGGCTGAAGTCGTCGCCGAGCCGGCGGATCTCCGGCACGTCGTCCTCGACTTCCTCGGCAGCATCGACTGGCGGCAGCTCGACGCCGCCGTGCTGGCCCGTGATGATCTCGACGGGGAGCCGGGCGAGCTGACCCGCGGCATCCTCTCGCAGCTGCGCGAGTGGGCCGCCGGTGCTTGACGTCAAGGGCGTCTCCGCGTTCGCGGAGCGGCACATGATGCCGGACCAGGTGCTGGTGACGCGCGGCACGGGCGAGGACGTTCTGGACGCGGCGACGGGTGATCTCGTGCCCGCCGACCCACTGGTGGTGCACTCGGGCCGGGCGGGCCTGTACCGGGGCCGGGAGCGTATCCGGGCCCGCAGTGGCCACGACGGCGCCTGGGTCGACGAGGTACGCACGGGGTACCGGATGCTGCTGCCGCTCGGCGCCGCCGAGCTGCGGGAGGGGGACACGGTGCGCGTGGCGAAGTCCCGGGACGCGCAGGCAGTGGGCCGCTCCTACCGGGTCGCCGCGCTCGGCGAGGTCTCCTCGATCCCGGTGCTGCGCACCGTCTGGCTGGAGGAGCACAACAGGGAGGTGAACGCGGCGTGAGCGGCGGCACTTTCACGAGCCCGGCCGCGTTGGCCGCAGCGTTGACGCGCAACGGCGTCGTCGCCATGGCCGCCATGCGCACGGCGATGGAACACAGCGCGCAGTCGCTGAAGTCCTGCGTGCAGCAGAACGCCTCCGGCCGGCCGGGCCCGAACGTCGTCACGGGCCGGTACAGGGCGTCGTGGCAGGCAGAGGTGTCCGGGGCCGGGCCGCTGGTGACCGGGGTGGTGGGCAGCTCCGCCCCGCAGGCGCGACGGCTGGAGTACGGATTCGCCGGAGCCGACTCCCTCGGCCGCGTCTACCACCAGCCGCCCTTCCCGCACCTGGGGCCCGCCGTCCAAGAAGCCGGGCCGAAGATCGCGCGCGAGCTGGGAACAGCGGTCAGGGCGGTGCTGTGAACTGGCTGTGCGAGGACCTGGAAGCCTCCCTGGCCATGGTGATCGGCGAGGCCGAGTTGGGCATGCTTGCCCGCGCCGTCGTGATAGCCGAGATCCTGGACGACGACGGCGAGCGCAACCTGCGTGTCCTGACCACCCCGGGCCTCACCGAGTGGGACTCCTTGGGCATGTGCCGGTACGGTGCCGCCGCTATCGAGGGCTTCGCGGGCGCCGACTTCACCAACGGAGCCGACGAGTGATCAACCGCGCGCCCGTCACCGAGGCCGTGCGGGCGATGCTCAGCGAAGCCGTGGGCAAGCCCTGCGGCGTCGGCGCCCTGCCCACGGTCGGCGGGGCCCCGGCGCCGCTTCCGTACTTGGTGCTGTACCCCCTCGGCGGGGACGTCGACGGCGCCCCGCTGGGCGACCGGTCCGAGGACGCTCACCTCGTGTACCAGGTGACCGTCGTCGCCAGCCGCACAGACCAGGCCGAGTGGACGGCGGACCGCGCCCGGCGGGCCTTGCTCGACCGTGCCACCGCAGGCGGGTGGGCGCACCCTCTGGTGGTTCCGGGCGGCCGAGTGTGGGGCCGGGTACTCATCGCGGACGACGGCGCGGACCCCTCGTCGGCCGGCGAGGGCGTGGTGACCTATGCCCTGCGGGTTCGGCTCAGCGTCAGCAGCACCTGAACCAGGCGATCGGCCGCCCGCGCAGTGTCCGCGCGCCCCGGCTTGCTCACCCGCACGTCGGTGTCAGTGGCCCCGGGTAGGTTGATGGCTCAGGCGAAGGCATGACGGAGGGGAATCATGGACACCGCACAGCTGCTTACGTCGGGGGAAGACGTCGCGGCCCTGCTCGCGGACAGCAGCCGGCCTCTGGGGCAGCGCACGCTGTGGCGGCTCCTGTACGAATCCGACGTGCGGATAGGTGAGCTGCTCGCCCTCGACGTTCCCGACGTACGCCTCGTGGAGCGCATTCTGGCGGTCTCCGAGTCGAAGGAAGGCCCCTGCGAGGTCGATATCTCCGAAGCCGCGGCCAACGACCTCGCGCTGATCATCGCCGGGCGCAGCGCCGGTCCCGTGTTCGTGTTGCCGGACGGAACCCGTCTGTCCCGCGAACGAGCGCACGCCGCCTTCCGCGCGGCGACGGGGAAGTCGTTGCACGCCGTACGTGACAGCGGCCGCCGGGCCCGCATGGTCGCCCCTGCCGCATAAGGGCCTCGAAGGGCCGCCTGCCGAGCGCGGCGGCCCCAGCTCCACACGGCGGAAATGATCAGGCCATCCCGTGGCCTAAAATCGCTCTAATGTCCGACAAGAACGCCCCTGATGTCCCCTCCGAGTTGATCGCTTTGCAGTGCGCCTCCAACGCCGAGTTCCTGAAGGTGCGGGCCTTCAACGAGCACGGGCCCACTTTGCAGTGGTCGGACGAGCTGCACGCCGAGTGGAAGGCGCAGTGGGAGGCGTGGCGAGTAGCCGCCGAGGCGGTCTACGAGGCCGTGTGTAATCACCCCGCCGCAGCGGAGATGGGCCGCTACACCTTGGAGATGGCCGTCAAGGCTGCCGCCCGGGCCGCCGCGCTGACCGCGTCGACCGCATCGCACGACCTCGCCGCGTAGCGGGACGTCTTCAGACGTCGCGGCGGTTCGACAGTGCCGTCTGGGCCCACGGGGTCAGCGTCTCCGTGTACAGGCTGCCGTCCTCTGCGGTGAGGCCGACGATCCACTCCTTCGCGATCAGGGAGCGGAACAGCGGCCGGTCGGCCTCCGCGATCTCGGACTCGGCGACCTGGGGGCTGGCCTCCAGACGGCTCGCCACGTGGAACAGGACCCGCTCCTCGTCTGCGGTGATGTTGAAGTCCACGCCTCGACCGTAGGTCCGCCCGCGAGCTCCCGCCCGCTGAGCTGCACGGTTTGCCGCCCATAGCCGTATGGTCGTCTACGTGCAGCGATCACGGTCGCCCCGCTGGCTGCTGCACCCTCACCGCGGAGGCCCCCGCGCGGACGTCCGGCCACATCGGTGGCACGGGCCGGTTCCCCCGACACGACGTCGAGGGACGGGGCCGCCGCTTCCCCTCCGTTTCACGCACGGCTGCCCGTCCCGGAATCGGACAGCAGTGCAGGTACAGAAATTCTCCCGACGCGGCGTGACCCGCGTCCTGTGGCTGGCCAAGATCGCCGACGCCAGCCACGTCCCCACGCGAGCCGAACTGACCGCCGGCACGGACCTCACCGACATGATCGCCGCCATCGACGGGTGGTCGCTGTCGAACAAGGCGATCGAGACACCGACCCTCGGCAGCACCTTCGAGACGAAGATCCCCGGCGCCGACGAAGCCGACGACTCCTCGCTGACCTTCTACGAGGACCAGACCGGCGACACGATCGAAGGGCTGCTCACCAAGGACGCGACCGGGTTCGTGGTCATGCTCCGCAAGGGCGACGTCCCCGGCAGCCGCAGCATGGACGTCTTCCCCGTCCGGGTCGGCAGCCGCTCGGCGCAGTACAGCGTGGACAACGAGGCCGCGAAGTTCGTGGTCTCCTTCTCGATCACCGAGAAGCCGGTCCAGGACGCGGCCATCCCGCCCGCCGCCACCGCCCCGGAGCGCCCCGCCACCAAGTAGCGGGCCCTCAGTCTCCCGGCCGGGCGTGCCGCAGCAGCGTGCTCTCCCCTTCTCTCCGTTCACGGCACGCTGCCGCCCGCGCCCGGCCGGGCCTCCTCTTCTCCCCCTTCGCCTCGCCTTCTCCTGGAGCCACCCGCATGACCACCCCCACCCCTCACACCGTGTTCAACCCGCCGGCCGAACCGGTCGCCCGCGACGCGCACTGGGCCGCGAAGATGGCCCGCCTGCGAGCCCGGACCCTGCCGGAGCAGACGCTGGTGATCTGCGACGACCCGGCGGTGCGCGAGCGCCTGGACGGCGCGAAGGCGGAGGCCGCCCGGTGCCGTACGGTCGACGCGGCTGCCGGGCAGCAGGACAGCAAGGAGAGCCGCCGCGCCGAGGCCGAGGTGGCGAAGGCACAGGAGGCGTTCGACGCGGTCGCCCTCAAGCTGACGTTCCGGGCCCTGCCCCGGCCGGTGCTGGACGGGCTGATCAAGCAGTTCCCGCCGACCGAGCAGCAGGCCGAGGCCGGGGACCTGTGGAACCCGGAGGCGTTCCCGGCGGCCCTGATCGCAGCGGCGCACGTGGAGCGCGACCCGTCCGGCCAGCCGGTGGAGGGCCTGACTCCGACGGAGGCCCAGGAGCTGCTGGACGCGTGGCCGATCTCCGAGTCGAACCTGCTCTTCCAGGCCGCCTGGCAGGCGCAGCAGCTCACCCGGGCCAGCACGGTGGAGCTGGGAAAAGGCTGATCTCTGACGCACAGCTGCACGAGGAGCTGGAGCTGTGCGACCGCTACGGCATCCCCCACTCCGTGTTCCTCGGAGCCGGGGACGGCCGGTGGACGGACACCGACCGGGCGAAGGCCCTCGCCTACGCCGCCTACCGGCGGTCGGTGTGCGGAGGCTGTGGAACGCGGTCCGCCGAGTGGGACGAGTCCGCGGGCGGTAACCGGTTCGCGTACGTGACGATGACGGTCCGGTGCGTGGGGTGCGAGCTGATTGCCCGGGAGCAGGACCAGGTGCCGGACGGTGCGGACGGGTACGGCGTGCGCATCGGGCTGGTGCCACGGGAGGTGCGGCAGCAGCACGGGCAGTAAGGGGCGCTAGGCCGGGCGCGGGGGAGAACGGGCGCCGACTCCGGTGTCGAACTACACGCTCAGCGTGCAGATGCGCGCTGACGCGGCACAGCTTCTCTCCGCCGTACGGCAGGCCGCGCAGGCCATGCGGAGCCTGGATCGCGGCGTCCAGGCCCTCAGCCGGAACCTGAACCAGATCCGCTCCGGGGCCTCCGGGGCGGCCGGGGGCCTGCGCGACCTCGGGCGGCAGTCGGCGAGCGCGGGCGCAGGTCTGCGGCGCGTCGGCGCGGACGGTCACGCCTCCATGGGCCGTCTGCGGCAGGGCGTGGTCTCGGCCCGGCAGGAGCTTCACCACCTGCGTGGTCTGCTGATCGGTGGCGGGATCGTCGCCGGTCTCCACGAGATCGCCAAGGAGGGCAACGAGTACCAAAGGTCGATCAATAAGTGGGGAGCCGTCACCGGCGCATCCGCCGCCGACATGATGCTGGCCGGTGCGAAGGCCCGCGAACTCGGCGCCGACCTGAATATCCCCGGTACGTCTGCGGCGAAAGCCGCCGATGCGATGTTGGAGCTCGCCAAGGCGGGCCAGACCTCGGCGTCTTCGATCGACAACGCCCGCGCCGCGATGCAGCTCGCGGCAGCCGACAACCTCAGCGCCGCCGACAGCGCGAGGTTCCTCGGCGACATCATGGACCAATTCGGGCTCAGCTCGAACAACGCGGGCCGGGCCGCCGACGTACTTGCTGCTGGCGCGAACGCTGCGTCCGGCGGCCTCCAGGACATCTACTACGCGATGTCCTACACCGGGCCCGTCGCGGCCCAGTTGGGCGTCTCGCTGGAGGACACGGCCGCTGCCGTCGCCATGCTCGCCCGCGCGGGCATCCTCGGCTCGAAGGCCGGTACGTCCCTGCGGGGGATGCTCACGAACCTCGCGAAACCGACCGCGCAGATGCGGGAGGGGCTGCGGGACATGGGCATCGAGGCGTGGGATGCCCAAGGCAATTTCAAGGGCCTTCGAACCGTTATCGAGGGCTTTGAACAGGCTCAACACAGGATGTCTCAAAAGGACTTCCTGGGTGCACTGTCGAAGGTCGTCGGCAAGCCCGCGCTCGCCGGCGCCGCCGCCATGGCCCACCAGGGAGCCGCCGCATTCGACCAGATGCGGTCAGCCGTTTCCCGCGTGGGGGCGGCCGGGGAGATCGCGGCGAGCCAGACCAAGGGGTTCGCCGGTGCGCTCACCCAGCTGAAGTCGCAGGGCAAGAACACAGGCCAGGTCCTTTATGCGGCGGCAGCGCCGGGCCTGGAGAAGATCACCCGTCTGGCGACCAGGGGCCTCGCGGCTGCGACGCCGTACATGGAGTCGGCCATCAAGTACGGGCAGAACTTGGTCACGCTGCTCGGGCCGCGCGTCTCCTCTTCCGTCGAACGGGGCTGGGCGAAGGTCAAGCAGTCCTTCAGCGGCCTGGACCAGCCGGTCAAGCAGACCGCGTTCACCGCCGCCGCGTCCGCGCTGAGCGTCCTGGTCAACGCCGGCAAGGCCGCGATGGAGGTGCTGCGCAACCTCGGCGCGGCGCTGTCCCCGATCGGCCAGGCTCTAGCCGAGGTGAGCGACGGCGCGGGGGCCGGTGCCGGCGCCCTGGGCACGCTCACCACCGCCTTGAACCTGGCGCTGTCCGGCCTGGGCACCGTCTCGGCCGTCCTGCGCCCGATCGGCGAAGCCGTTGGTGGGCTCGTCCGCGCGTTCGCGGCGCTGCCCGGCCCCGTGCAGACGGCGATCACCACGATGATGCTCGCCACCAGGGTCAACCCGGCCTTGATGGCGATGAGCAGAAACGTTTCTGGTCCGGTCGTCGGCGCGTGGCGGTCGTTCGGCGACCAGATGCGCGTGCAGCAGCAACTCGCCGCGAACTCCGGACAGTCCATCGGGCGAATAGGCCAGGCACTCGCGGTCCTCGAAACCCGCGTGCCCGTCGTCGGGCAGATGACCAACGCGTTCCGGTCCGCGGAAGGCCGGATCAGCGGCGTTGCCCGCGCCATGGGCGCCGGACTGGGCGGCGCGGCCCGCGGTCTGATGGGCGTGCTCGGCGGCCCGTGGGGCGCGGTCCTCACCGCCGCCGGTGTCGGTTTGTCGCTGCTAGCCGACCACCAGCAAAAAGCCGCGCAGGCAGCCGCCGAGCACCAGTCCCGCATCAGCAGCCTCACTCAGGCATTGCGGGAATCCCACGGCGCAACGACCGAGAGTGTCCGGGCCGCAGCTGTCCAGAACCTCATGGAGGCGAAGGTCTCCGACGGCAAGAAACGCCTCGTCGACGTCATGGAGCAGGCCGGTGTCACGACCCGGCAGCTCACTGATGCCTACCTCGACCAGGGTGGCGGCCTGGACGCCCTGGAGAAGAGGCTGCGGGAGACCGCCAAGGAGCAGACGAAATGGCACACCGGCATGTCCGGCGCGTGGGAGACCTACACGGAGCAAGGCGCTGCCGCAGCCCGCGCAGCGGACGCCATTAAGTCCGTCAAGGGCGAGATGCAAAAGGCCCAGAAGGACGCGCGGAACGTCGCGGATGCTGTCGGGTCCAGCGGCAAGGGCGCCGCCGATGCTGTCGGCCCCTTCGGCCGGTTCAGCGATGCCATGCGTCGCCTGTCGGATACGACAGCGGACGCGGATAGCCGGGCGCGCGCCCTGCACGACGCCCTGAATGTCCTGGCTGGCGGATCGGTCAACTTCTCCGCCGCCGAGGCCCGAATGAACAAGGCGATCAGCGACGCCAAGGACGGCCTTAAGAACGGAGTGGAGGAGTCTGAGGGTTTCAGCAAGTCCCTTCTGAACGTGGATGGTTCGTTGTCCACGGTCACCCGAAATGGCCAGCGGCTCTACGACACCCTCCAGAGCCTTTCCAGCTCTGCGGCAGATGCTTCTCTGGCGGCATTCCAGTACGCCCAGACGCAGGGCAAGACGGTCCCGGAGTCCTTGCAGGCCGCACAGGACCAGATGAGCAAGGCCCGCACGTCCGCCATCGAGACCGCCCAGGCCTTCGGGCTGAACGCGGAGCAGGCCGCGAAGCTCGCGGACGCGGCCGGCCTCGTACCGAGCAAGGTGTCGATTCTCCTCCAGGCCGCCGGCATGGACCCCGTCATGGCCCAACTCATGGCTGTCCAGCAGGCGCTGAAGGCCACACCGGACCAAAAGACGATCACGGTGTCGTCGCTCGACAACGATGCGAGGTCCAAGCTGGAGGCCCTCGGCTTCAAGATCAGGGACCTGCCCAACCGGGAAGTCTCGGTCACCGCGCCGACCGACGGGGCGCGGTCGAGCCTGGATTCGCTGATCTCCAAGATCGCCGCGACCCCGGGCGCGAAGCACATCGCGATCTCCTCCGACACGCAGTCCGCCGTGTCGGCCCTGGAGGAGCTGAAGGGCAAGATCGCCACGACGCACGGCAAGGAAGTCACGGTCACAGCCCCGACGCAGGAGGCACGCGACCAGGTCGAGAAGCTTGGCTTCAAGATCGTGGACATCAAGGACAAGGAAGTCACCGTCTCTGTCCCCACGGGTAACGCGCAAAGCCAGGTCAGTTCCATTCAGTCGTCGATTGACAGCCTGCGAGATAAGACCGTCACCGTCACGATCGTCAAGAACGAGGTCACCAACTCCAGTGGCGGCGGGGCTAAGCACGAAGCGAATGGCGGCGTGCTGGAGTTCTACGCAGACGGTGGCGTTCGCGAGAATCACGTCGCCCAGATCGCGAAGGGCGGAACATGGCGGGTATGGGCGGAGCCTGAAACCCATGGCGAGGCGTACATCCCCCTTGCCTCAACCAAGCGCACCCGCTCCAAGGCCATTCTGTCCGAAGTCGCCCGGCGCTTCGGCGGTGAAGTCGTCTACCACGCCTCCGGCGGCATGACCGACTGGACCTACACCCCGGGCGGCGGCCCGCAGGTTTTCACACCCTCGGATGTCGCGTCGAAGTCCACACGGAAGAAGGGTGACAGCGAAGTCTTCGACATCGGCCTGTTCGAGAAGAACTTGGGCAAGTCCGCAGCCCAGGCCGAGGAATGGCGTAAGAACCTCGCAGCTATCTCCCGGAGGGCGGGCAGTGATGTGGCCGCCGCCCTGGAGCAGATGGGTTCCGAAGGCGTCGAAGTCGTCAAGAAGATGGCGCACGGCAGCGACAAGTACATCAAGGAGATGTCGGACAACCTGCGGAAGATGTCCGGCACAGCCAAGAGTGCTCTGTCTGACTACAGCGACAAGCTGACCTCAGCCACGAAGAACAATGAGGAATTCCAGCGAAATCTCATTGAGTTGACGAATGCGGGCTTCGGCGACCTGGCGTCGCGTCTGGCGGCCCAGGGGGACGACGCCGCCAAGACCGTCGCCGCTGAGGCGGTCCGCGACAAGGGCAAGGCGAAGAAGGCCAACGACGCAGCCAAGGCGGCAGGCCAGGTCCTCGACGGCGAGCAGGTGACCGACCTCCTGAAGATCCTCGGCGCGCTCGGGCCCAACCGCGGCATCCACGCCGTCGCCGACGCAACGGGCCTGGAGGAGGACCGGCTCATCACCGTGGCCAACGCGGGCAAGGACCACATCAAGCGGGCCGGCACGAAGGCGAACCGGTTCCTCAGCGACCTCATCAAGGCGAACGCGGGCAGAGCGTATGCGAACGGCGGCCTGTGGGAGCCCGGCATCTACTCCTCCCCGCCGGGCCGCGATGGGCTGATCAAGTTCGCGGAACGGTCGACGGGCGGCGAAGCGTACCTGCCGCTCGGCCCGGCCAAGCGCGGCCGCTCGACCGCCGTCCTCGCGCAGGTCGCCGACAAGTTCGGCCTGGCGGTGGCGCCACGGAAGCTCGTCGACGCCGCCGGGCCGCGCATGCAGGTCGTCGTCGTGCACCAGGCCCCGGCCATCGGCACGCAGACGATCAACGTCTCCGGTTCCTCGGCGACACCGGAGGGGATCGCTTCGGCGGTCGCCTACCAGGTGAGGCGGGCCAAGCGCGGCGGGGTGCTCCGATGAACACACCCGTCCTCGAGGACTGGCAGCTGGACCTCGGCGGCGTCCTGCTCGGGCACAACACGTCCATACCGGTCGCGGAGATCGAAGGGCTCGGCCGACCCGACGGGCGCGGCGACCTCACCGACCAGCCCGGCACCGACGGAGTCTGGGCGGCCCCGGACTGGTACTCAGAGCGCAAGATCCGCATCGACTGCGCGGCGAAGACCCCCGGCGACCCGGCGGCCGCCCGCGCGCTCGTGGAACAGCTCCAGGCCGCGGCCGATCCGCCCGGGGTCCGTACGGTCGGCGGCGCCGTGATGCCCCTGCGCATCAAGTGGCCCGGCGCCCCGGCGAAGGTGCTCTTCGGCAGGCTCCGAAAGCTCGACCCGGAGTGGGCGAAGGCCGCCTTCGGCTGGGTACCGCTCGACGTCGAGTTCGCCGCCACCGACCCCTGGTTCTACGGCGACGCCGAGCAGCAGATCTCCCTGCGGCTGGGCTGGCTGTCGTCCGGAGGGTTCACCGCCCCGGTGCAGGCACCCATCCAGGTCTCCAGCGGCGAGTCCGGCGGGCAGCGCCGACCGGGCTGGGTCACCAACCAGGGCGACACCGCGACCTGGCCGGTGATCACCGTGTACGGGCCGTGCGCGAACCCGAAGATCACCCAGGTCGAGACCGGTCGGACGCTCAAGGCGCAGGTGTCGCTGGACGAAGGCCAGTGGCTGCGGATCGATACCCGGCCCGGCCGGCGGCACGTCGTCCGCGACAACGGCGGCAACGTCCTGCTGACCCCGGACTCCGACCTGGGCGCGTTCAGCATCCTCCCGGGCCGCACCGAAGTGCGGTGGACGGCCTCCGACCCGACAGCCACCTGCCGCCTGACCGTGGCGTGGCGCGACGCCTACCGGTCCCTGTAACCCCCTTTCCGCTTCAGCACGTTCAAGGAGTTCACCACCATGACGCTCGTCCAGGCGCCGCTGCTCACCAACGGGGCCAGCCACAGCGCGCAGACCTTCCGGATGATGATCCGCGGCCTCGCCCGGGGCGGCGAGGGCATCGCCGAAGGCCCCGACCTCAAGGTCCAGCCGCTGTCGACGCCCGGCGCCGGAGTCGTGGTCGGCGAGGGCTCGGCGATCATCCGCGGCAAGGCCGGGCTGTGGCAGGGCTCGTACAGCGCCTACAACATCGGCCAAGAGGTCGTCCCCGTCCCCCCGGCCGGGGCGACGCCCCGCTCGGATCTGATCATCCTGCGCGTCACGGACCCGGAATACGAGGGCGGCCTGGACCCAGCCAAGGACAAGATCAACACGTTCGAGGTCATCCCCAACGTGAGCCCCACGACCACGAAGGTCCCGGCAGGCATCACCGGTATCCCGCTCGCCCGGGTCGACATCCCGGCGAAGACCGGCGCGATCACCGCCGGGATGATCACCGACGTCCGCAAGGTCGCCAACCCCCGGCGCGAACGCACCCTGTACACCGCATACCCGCGCAAGCCCAACGAACTGCGCAAGACCGACGACGCCTATGTGAACTGGCCTGGCGAGGCCCGGTGGATGCTGCCCGTCCCGGCATGGGCGACACAGGCGGCCATCGTTATGACGATCGCCGGCCTGCGCTTCGAGGGCGCCGACGTGTTCGGCGCCATGCAGATCTGCCTGGGGACCCGCGAGGGCGAAGACACGATCCTCGACGACGACCAGAAAGACGTGCGGCGCACCACGGCCGTGATCGCCGACAGCATGCGAGTCCTGCCCGAATTCCGGGGCACGACCCAGCCCCTGTTCCTCCAGACCCAGCTCAACCCCCGGCACACCGGCTTCCTCCAGGTCGACGAAGGCACGTCCATCGTGTGCGACGTCGAATGGACCGAGGGGCCGGTGTGACCTACCGGTACCTGACGCAGGACGCGCTGACGGGAGACTGGCTCACCCTCGATCTCCCCCTGACAGACGTCGAGTTCGGGCCACAGCTCAACGGCCCCGGCCATTTGAAGGGCGAGCTGTCGCCCCGGCTCGCGCACACGGCGATCGACCTCGTGGACCCGGGCAACACACTGATCTACGTCGAGCGGGACGGCCTGCTGCGCTGGGGCGGCATCATCTGGCAGGCCGTCCCCGAGGGCAACACCCTCAAGATCGAAGCCTCCGGGTGGACGTCGTACCTGCACCGGCGACACGACGTCGACGGGGAACTCGGCGGGCGCGCCCCGTACGTGTACACGGACCCGTGCCAGATCGCCCGGGACATCGTGGCCTACGCCCAGTCCGTCCCCGACGGGAACCTCGGAATCACCGTGGACGGCACCACGTCCGCGGCGAAAACCGGCACGCCGGCAGACCCGTGGCACTCCCGCTGGTGGGAAAACCCCAACCTCGGCGACCAGTTCGACAACCTCTTCAAGGCCGCAGCCTCCCCGGACCACACGTGCACCGTGCACTGGGACGCCCAGCACCGCCCGGTGCGCCGCATCCAACTCGGCTACCCCCGGCTCGGCGCACGCCGGACCGACATCTACTTCTCCACCGGCATCAACATCGTCGACAGCGTGCCGGTGACCTACAGCGCGGACGAGTACGCGCAGGTCGTCATCGCCACCGGAGTCGGCGAGGGCCGGGCCAAGCAGCGGTCCACCGACGCCGTCCGCAACAACCGCCTGCGCCTGGAACAGGTCCTCGACCTGCCCGAAGTCCGCGGCGTCGACGTGCTCGCCAAGCGGGCCCGCGCCGAACGGACCTGGCGGCAGGTCATGGGCACCGTCGAGCAGATCACCGTCCGCGACCACCCTGCCGCCCCGATCGGGTCGTGGCAGGTCGGCGACGACGTCCGCGTGACCGTCCGCGACCAGTGGACCCGCTACTCCGGCTGGTGCCGCATCACCGGCTGGACCGTCCACCCCCAGACCCCGGGCGGGGAGAGCGCCACGCTCACCCTCGACCCGGCCGAGTCCTACCACTACGGACTCACCTCCTAACCCCCCACAGAACAGGACCAACTCCCCTCATGTCCGAAGACATTGGCCGCCGACTCGCACGCCTGGAGCAGCAGGTCACCGCGATATCCCGCGCCCCGAAACTGACCAACGCCTCGCTGGAGGACGCCACCCTGGAGGTCTACGACGACAAGGGGTCGCTGCGCGCCCTGGTCGGGCAGCAGCCGGACGGCACCAGCGGCGTCACCGTCGTCAACGGCCCCGTCCCGCCCATGCCGGCCAAACCGACCGTCACCTCCTCCATGGGCACCCTCGTCATCTCCTGGGACGGCAAGTTCGACAACAACGCCGTCTCCCCCCTGGACTTCGCCCGCGTCGAAGTCCATGTCGGCGCGGTCCCGGACTTCGAGCCGGACGCCTCCACGCTGCGCGGCACCGTGGAGACCGCCCAGGGCGGAACCGTCACCGTGACCCTCGGCTACCAGCAGTGGTGGGTACGCCTTCGCACCCGCAGCCTGTCCGGCGCCACCAGCGCCGCAACCGCCGCTGTCGCCGGGGAGCCCCGCCAGGCCCACACGACGGACATCGCAGCCGGGGCAATCACCGCGGACAAGCTCAGCATCGGCAGCACCGGCAATCTCCTGCCCGACCCCGGCTTCGAGACCGGGCTCACCGAGTCGCGTCTGGCGGACCTGGGCATGTCCTGGGCCCGGATCGAGAGCGGCGGCGCCGACTCCCCGTGCTGTCTGACGATCGCCACCACCGGCGGCGAACCCCGCTGGCTGCCCTACGACCCGTTCGCGGTGAATCCGGGCGACATGTACTGGCTGGGCATCCACTATCGCTGCTCGAAGGCGTGGGTGGGCTCCGGAGTCGGTATCTCCCTGGTGTGGCGAGACGCCAAGGGAAAGATTCTCAATACCAGTTCGGTCACTGCCCCCGAGCCGAAGGCCGACGGGCAGTGGCGACGGATCTCCGGCAAGGTCCGCGCTCCCGAAGGCGCCGTCCGCGCCGAGGCACGCCTTCAGGCCGGAGACGGCACCGCCGGCGAGGTGTCGTTCGACAACGCCGAGTGCCGCTCCATCATGACTTCCGCCGCCTCGGGTGAACGCGCCGAGATCGGCCCTGACGGTGTTCGACTCTTCGACGGCCAGGGCGAGCAGGTCGTCTCCCTCGTCACCGGCGCCCCCAACTACCTGAGCCTGTCCAGCCACGACGGCACGTCCGTCGCCTCCATCAGCGACACCGGAGCTGCGGGCTTCCAGTCCCTGTCGGTGGCCGGGAAGCTGACGTGGCAGGGCGACGACCTGCAGACCGTGCTCGACTCCATGCCGCGCGGCCTCGTGGCCATCAACCGGCAGACGGCCCGGGTGGAGACGACAGGCACGGAGGTCGGCTGGGTCGAGGTCGGCTTCGATGCCGACCCGACCCGCGAGTACCGCATCGTCGTGGACGCCCACGTGTCGCCGTCCGTCGCGGGTGGAGAGCTGCGCCTGCGCCTGCGAGACGGCGGTGCGAGTGCCCCGGACATTCGCTCTCCCCAGGTGCAGAGCGCCATGCACCAGTTGGTGCGCGACGGAGGGTGGCAGCGTGTACGGCTGGAGCTCCCCATCTCCGGCTCCGTCCTCGGCAAGGGGAAGCACCGGCTGCTCGCGACGTTCGACAACCGGCAAGGCCCGGCCGGCCAGTCGGTGACGCTGATCGGCGGGCAAAGCTACCCGGGCTTCATGTACATCGAGGACGTGGGCCCGAAGCTCAAGGAGACCGGCGGGTACAACACTGGTGGCGGCTCGTCGTCGAAGCCGGACCCGGATCCCAAGCCCGTGCCCCAGCAGTACACCACGACGTACGCCGCCGCCTGGTCGGGCTCGTACAGCCGCCGCTCCAGCTACAACTCGTACTACGGCGCGCAGATGCTCCAGGGCTACTACTCGGAGAACAACGGAACACAGGCGTCGCTGTGCGGGTTCCCCGCGGACATGGTCAAGGACCTTTCCACGGCGTCTGTGCAGAAGGTGGAGTTGTTCCTGTACTTCGACCACTGGTACAGCAGCAGCGGCGGCAAGGCTGTGATCAAGCCGCACGGCCACACGTCGCGGCCGGCCACGTTCTCGTGCGGCAGCTCCTCGAAGTCGGTGGACTGGAGCCGTAACGAGGGCAAGTGGGTTGATGTGACGGCTCTGTTCGAGGCGTCGACCACGCGCGGCTTCGCACTGGACCCGAACAACACGTCCGGCACCTACTACGGTCGGGCAAACGGCGTTGGCGGTGCGAACCCGCCGAAGCTGCGCGTCACCTACACCAAGTAGTCCCGGAACGCGGGGTTCCCCTGCGAGATCCGAAGGCTCCAGCGGCCCCACCCGATGTGCTTCGGGTGGGGCCGCCCCATGTCCGCCCGGACGGTTTCTCCCGAGCACAACCCGTAGGTCTCCGGGCCCGCCGTGCATCGCGTTTCCAGTTGGCGGCTGTCGGCGTTCTTCATCGCCAGCAGCGCGGCCAGCAGCATCGTTACACGGGGCGCAGCCACAGGCACAGCTCGGCCGGGTCGCCGTCCGCCCGTAGGTCGACGTGCATCACGTGCAGCGGTCCATCGACTTGACCAGCAGACTGCGCCCGGTCGATGGCCCTCCGCACGTGCTCGGTGCCCAGGCTCCTGGAATTGCTGGCATGGCCCAAGGTGCAGGTGTAGGTGACCCGGTCACCGTCCACAGTGAGCCGGGCTCCCTCGCGCTGCCGGCACTCGGGACACGGCACCAGCACCTTCGAGTTCTCGGTGACGACGCACACCTGCCCGGTCACAGTGGCGCTCACCGGCCCCGCGGGCTCCGGCGCGGGCGGAAGCGCGGCTGCGGTCTCTTCATCGAGCGTGCTGAGGGTCTTCTTCAGCGAGGCCGCCGCGAATCGCAGCTCGGACGGCCCCGGAACACCGCCGCCAAGACCGAAGGGCACGTTCGCTGGAGGCTCCTCGCGGCGCAGCAGCCGGGACTTGACCCGGCACATGACGTCGTCGGAGACACAGGACTGGTGCCCGGTCTCACGCAGTGCGCCGACGACCAGTTCCTTGAGGTCGTACGGCTCCTTGTCGATGTCGAGCCTGCTGTCCAGCGCGTCGCGCAACGTTGTCACGGGCACCGCGGCCGGGTCTTGGTCGCGGGTGAGGTGCAGGGCGTACAGGATCAGCCCGAGGGCAGCGAGGTCGCCCACGGGGGCGCGCTCTGCGGGGTCGGTCGGCCAGGTCGGCGCGAGCAGCTGGGCTGCCCGGTGGACAGCGGCTCTCCACGGCGGCGGGGAGTCGGTGGGCAGCAGATCCCCCATGGCCTGGGGCAACGTGGTGGTCATCGGTAGCTCCATACGTCGCTGGTCGCGGCCTTGGTGAGGTCGAGCTTCGCCCAGATGCCTCGGTGGTCGGAACCGGTGTCGCTGACGCCGTAGTCGGTGATGCAGGGCACGAGGGCGTCGCTGACGAGGATCCAGTCGATCCGGTCGTCGCTGCCGGTGCGGGTGAGCAGGTTCTCGTCGCCGGACTCCTTGTAGAGGTGCCAGGCGACGTCGGTGAAGCCCTTGCCCGCGATCCTCCAGGCCACGCTCCGGTCCGGTGCGGGTGGCCCAGGCTTCTCGGGGTCGGTCACGACCAGGCGGGACCCGCGGTTGTACGGGCGCATCCGCTCGTACGCGGGCTCGGGTCCGGCGAGGGGCGGGTAGTTGAAGTCGCCTCCGAGGATGGCGAAGCCGCCTCCGGCACGGTGGATCCGGGTGCCCATGAAGCTGACTTCGCTGGCGGCGCGCACAGGGTCGTAGGGACTGAGGTGGACGCTGCCGGCCGTGAGAGGGGCGGGAAGGCAGGGCAGGGTCCAGCCGACGACTTCGAATCCGTGGTGGGTCTCGTGGGCGGAGAAGTCGTGATTGAGGTACGTGCGGCGGCCCATGGTGTCGCGCCGGTACATGGTCATGGGACCGAGGCCGGAGGGGCTGGGGGCGAGGATGCCGTCCATGTCGAGGTCGTGTTCGGCTCGGGTCAGGCGGGCGTGGCCGTCGGCGGACCACCCTTCTGCTTCCTGCCCGAGGAGGATGTCGGGGCGGACAGCGTTGATGGCTTCGGCAAGCTGGGGCCACCGGTCCTCGGTCGCACCGTCGGTGTGCTTCCAGCCGCCTCGTCCGAGGTTCTGCGACATGACCGTGATCTGCACCAGCGCCCCCTGCGGCTCGTGTTCGAGCGCCACCGTAGAAGGTTCTGCCGCCTGCTGGTGAGGGATCTCGAAGACCGGCGGCGATGATGGCTGGATTCGTGTCCCGGGGGTGCGGAGCCAGGGGCGTTTCAGGCCCGGGAACCCGACTGCCCCGCGCCGTCGGGACGCGGGGCAGTGGTGAGTGCAGCCAGCACTGGGTTGATGTCTCCCACCGTACGTGCCACCACTGACAATCCGGTTCGGCCGGTTCGAGGCGCGGCCGGAGTGTCCACGGAGCGTCGGTTCCGGACACCTTGTTCTGGAACTGGCGGACGTGCCGCCTCCTGTCTCTCTAGACTCCGGCACGACGGCGTGCGAAGGGACGAGGGAGCGTCATGCCGACGGTGGTGGTGGGCTTCCGGCTGGGCAGGGACTCGACGGGGTACCAGCTGACGGCCATAGCGTCCGCGACGGGCCGGATCCACATCAACCACGGGCTCTACGGGCGGCCCGGTCGCACCGAGCGTGCCAGCAGTCCCACCGAACCGAACGCTGCATACCGGGGCATCGCGTCGTTGCGCGAGTTGCACGCCAAAAAGCTCCGCCAGGGGTACACGCGGACGTTCATCTCCCCGTCGGTCGTGCGGCTGGACGTCGACGAGCTTGTACCGGAGGAGTACGGGGGCCGGGAGGTGCCTGCCCCAGAGCTGGTGGAGGCGTTCGTGGCCGCCGCGCCCTCAAGGCCGTCCGAGGCGGGGTTGGAGGAGGCGATCCGGTCCTTCTACAAGGCGATCGGCTCCCCGGCGCGCCCTCAGAATTTCGAGCGGCTGGCTCGTGCCGGCAGTCCGACAGCTCCGTTACCTCCGCGGGCCGCCGCGCTCCTGCGCGTTCTCTCCCACGGTGATGTGGTGGCGTCGCCCGCGAGGTCGGCCGTGGGCTACACGGTGAGCGCGAAGGCGGTGCGGCTTCGTGTCGGGCGGGCCGGTGAAGACCTGGATCACGCAGCGGTCATGGAGCTCCAGGCGGCGCTGTCCGCGTGGCTGCGGCTCAACCCGAACCCCCCGAAAACTGTCGCATAAAGGAAAACTGTCGAAGAGGGCGCGATCACGGGCTCCTGTCGGTGGCTTCTCCTGCCGTAACGGCCCGCCGACAGGAGCCCGGTAAGCCCCAGTTTGGGGGTCCGAGATCCGGACCGGTACAGAATCCGGACCGGTCCGGGAACGAGACCCCTACCGGTCCGGAATCCGGACCCCGGGGGTACGAAAACCGGACCCCCACCGGTCCGGAATCCGGACCCCAGAACGCAAGTGAACACAAACACCAAGAGGAACAGCAGCAGCCGCGCGCGAGCAGCCCAGAGCTCCCGTGGTCACCAAGGCACTGGGCTCTCCGCCGTCGGGCCTCCGTTCCGGTTCGGGCTCGTACGATCGTGTTCGGGCGCGGGGCTGCTGGAGGATGCGGTGTCTGTGCCGCCGGGCGCCGAGCCCACGCTGTGGGAGCTGCACCGCGCCGTGTCGCAGCTGCGCGAGGACCTGCGTGGCGATCTGGCGCAGCTCGCGACCCGCCTGGACCAGGTGGTCACGGAGGACGTGTACCGGGCGGATCAGCGGGCGGTGGATCAGCGGATCAGTCAGGTGGAGGCGGGGCTGGCGCATCTGCGTGGGGATCACGAGCAGGTGGCGGAGCGGGCCGGTCAGCAGCGGCGTGAGGATCAGGAGCATGCGGCGGCGACGCGGCGGTTGGTGATCTCGTCGTTCGTGGCGCCGCTGTTGGTGATGGTGTTGCAGTTGTGGTTGGCGTCGAAGGGCACCGCTTCCTGAACCCCGGCCGGGGTGTGGGGTTGGGTGACGCAGACTGGTGGTGGGCGCGGGGAGTTTGGGAGCGCCAGGTGGCGACACCACTGAATCCGGACCGTCTTGTGGAGGCGCTGCGCGCGGAGGGCGTGCACGTTGTTGAGCGTTCCGGTTGGCGGACGCACAACAGGAATCACAAGGGCGCGTGGGGCCCCGTGAACGGTGTGATCGTGCATCACACGGTGACCAGCGGCACGAACGCGTCGATCAGCATCTGCGAGAACGGCTACAGCGAGCTTCCGGGCCCGCTGTGCCACGGCGTGATCGACAAGGACGGCACCGTCTACCTCATCGCGAACGGCCGCGCGAACCACGCGGGCCGGGGCGACGGTGATGTTCTGCGGGCGGTGATCGCGGAGAAGGCGCTGCCGGAGCCCAACGACGACGACACCGACGGCAACACGCACTTCTACGGCTTCGAGTGCATCAACCTCGGCGACGGCCACGATGCCTGGCCGGCCGCGCAGCTGGATGCGATCGAGCGCGCGTCGGCGGCGATCTGCCGGGCGCACGGCTGGGACGCGGGCAGCGTCATCGGCCACAAGGAGTGGACCAGCGGGAAGATCGACCCCGTCGGCTTCACGATGCGGGACATGCGGGCTCGGATCGCGAAGCGGCTCGGCGGGAAGCCGTCCGGCCCCGTCGACCGCGACAAGCCGACTCCCGGGAAGCCGTACACGCCGCCGCCGTTCCCCGACGGTCTGGCCCCGAACCGGAGCAAGCCGTCGGCGAAGCCGCTCCAGGAGGCGCTGAAGCGCACCGGTTGGCTCGACCCGTCGATCCCGCTGTCCGACAACTACGGCCCGGCCACGCAGGCGGCCGTGGCGGGGTTCAACCGCAAGCACAACCTGTTCACCACGGGCCAGCCCAATGACCCGGCTATCGGCCGTCGGGGCTGGGACCTGCTCCACAAGCTCGCCTACGGAGGCTGAGAGAACGTCATGGGATTCATTCAGGCGCACAGCGCCCGCCTGTACGCCATCGTCGCCGCGGCGGTGGCCCTGGTCGCCCACTACGTGGACGGTCTGCCGCAGGCCCTGATCCTGGGTCTGGCCGCCGCCGTCCTGGGTACGGGCGAGGTCGTCCAGCGCGTTGAGGACGCGAAGACGAAGGCCGCAGCTATAGCCTCTCCGGCACTGCCGCCCACAGCGGTCGAGTAGGCGACAGGCCCCCGCGCTCCCCGAGTTCGCGGGGGCCTGTTCGTCACCGGCCGGCGGCCGTCTCCGTTCCGCACGTCACCCGCGCAGCGCACTGCGCGAACTGAAGTTCGTCCGTCGTACCGCCATCTTCGAAGAGCCCGAGCAGCCCCGTGCTGCTCGGGCTCTCGTGCGTTCCCGAGAACACGAGGAGAGAACCGTGAGCAGCACACCCCAGCATCAGGACGAAGCCGGGCTCGACCGGGCCCTGCAGAACGTCACCGAGTCGCTCGGCAAGGTCGACGGGAAGGCCGCTCTTCTGTTCGGCGCGGACACGGCCTTGGCCGCGCTGGCCCGCGGCGCCTTATCCGACGGACCTACCGTTGCGCGGGTCACAGCGGGCGTGGCCGTCGGGTTCCTCGCGGTGGCGATCGTGTTCACCGTACTCGCCGTCCTGCCCCGGCTCGACGACGACGGCACGTCGTTCCTGTACTGGTCCAAGCTCAGCCCGGAGGAGATCCGGGAGGCCGTGCGCGAGGACGGCCGTTCGGATCAGGTCGGGGTCTTGTCGCGTCTGGCCAAGGTCAAGTTCCAGCGCCTTCAGGCGGCCTGCGTCGCCACGGGCGTCGCCGCCGTGTGCATGCTCGTGGCGAACGTGCTCGCGTCCGTCGGCTGACCTGGGGCTCGGTGCGAAGTGCACAGGCCTCCTGGGGCTCGCGATGCCCGGTCCGGCCAGCGTCCACCCCTGCGGCTACGGCTCGGGGAGTCGGAACTCCGGCAGGTGCCCGCCGTGAAGATCGGCAAGGTCGTCCAGGAGGGGCAGCAGCGACACCAGCCGGCCAGCGGGGTTCGTCTGCCACTCGTCCAGCACGGTCCGGACCCGCATCGCCAGGTCGTCGGGGAGGTGGGAGGCATGGACGCGGTACTGCTCCTGGGCGTCGGCGAGGTCTCCGTGGACGTGATCGTCGTGCAGGTGGGCCTCGGCGAGCTGGTGCAGGCTGAAATGGATCTGCCAGGCCGCGTCGCGTGTGTTCACGCAGGTGACGGTACGCCGCCGTACGAGACGGTCAACACGGCTGTGCGGTCGAAGTGTTGACCGGTACGGTCGGCGTGTTGTTCATCCCGTTGAAAGGACCGCTCATGCGCTACTACTTCGAGATCGACGAAACGGCTCGCCCGGAGGCCCCGGAGTGGCAGTGCTGCGAGACGGCCGAGGAGGCAGAAGAGGGTGACGGCCTCTCCGCCACGGCGTACGGCCGCTCCGTGCTGAGGAACTGGATCGCTGACCATGACGACTCGGGGCGCACCGGTGTGGTCGACGAGTACGGGAACCCCAAGCTGCGGATCCGGGTGTACGTCGTGGACGACCGTTCTCCGGACCACCCCGAAGCCGGGCACCCTGCCGCTATCGTCGGCTCCGATGAACTCGACGGCCCGACCCCTGAGATCGATGCCGTCGAAGAGGCCCGGGCCCTCTAGCCGTACGGCTCTCAGCGGTGCGCGAGCGGGCGCGTGAACGCGTCGTGCCGACGCGGCGTGTCAGGCCACAGCAGCCCCGGGCGCACGGCGGTCCCCTCCAGCTCGCGAAGCCGCTGCTCCGCTCCGGCCGGCAGGGGAAGGAGTCGGCGCTCCCGGGCCGTCGCGTTCGGGCGGCTCGTCTCCTCGGTCCCCGTCTCCTGCTCTTCGACGTCACCCCAGGTGGAGTCTGCGAGCGGACGTACGGGCAGGCCGAGGAGCCCCAGTTTGCCGAGCTCGCTCAGCGGAACGATCGTGTTGCGGGTGCTCGGTGCCTCGGTGCTCATGGCCCCCCACTTCATCGGGCGTACGGTCGTCTCAGGGCTCGAAGCGTACGTGCTCGCGGTGGAACGGGGCCAGGAGTGACCGGAGTCCGGTCTCGCCGGCGTGCCCGACGCGGTATGTGCTGGCGTCGGGGTTGTCCGGGTCGGGTTCCGGGTGGTCATGGCAGAGCGCGCGCCAGCGCACCATGACCGGGTCGTCGGGGTCGTCCATTCGGTGCCCCAGGGCTTCCAGCCGCTGGGTCCACCGTTCGCCGAGCCGCGGTGTGTCGTACAGGTAGTGCCCTGCGAGTTCGTCGACGTCCTGTCGGGTGATGGCAGAGACGCCGGTGCCGCGTTCGCGCGCCAGCAGGTAGAAGGCTGTGGCCAGGGCCCCGGTGCCGTCCACGTACTGCGCGCCCATGTAGTACGTGCTCCGTAGGCTGATCTCTTCGTGCCCGAGGGCGGGCGTGACGACGGCATGGGCGCGTTCCCACGCGTCGCGCCACAGCTCGTTGCCCTCCCTGATTGCTTGGCGGCTCAGTTCGTTCAGGCGCTCGCTGACCGTGAGCATCGGCGCTGTGCACACAGGCAGGGACGCCAGGTGGTCCCAGGTGTAGTAGCCGCGCCCCAGGTCCTGGTGCAGGTACACGGCGTCGACGCGGTCGACGGTGACCTCGACCCGTTCGGGTCGTACCGCGCGGACGGCTCGGTTGAACGCGGCGTCGTGGACCTCGGGCGACCTGTAGTAGGCGGCCGTGCTGTGCGGCCAGAAGCTCGCGTCCGGCTCCCTCAGCCGGATGCCGTCGACCTTCGACAGGGCGGTGCGCACGCGGGTGTTGAGGCGGGCGAGCTGTTCCTCCGGGTACATCGCGACCGTGACCGCGCTCGGGCCCGGCCACACCGGGCCCATCTGGAAGGTCATCGGCGCGGCGTTCTGCTCCAGTTCGTAGCGGACGGCTTCCACCGCCTGCTCGGCCTGCTCCCGGGTCAGGGTGTGGTGGATGCCCTGCACGGTCGAGTGCAGCCACTCGGCCGGCACGGGACCGAGCTGGTCGCCGTAGGAGGCGAACAGGTCACGGTAGGCGTCGATGTACGCCCGATAGCCCGGATCGTCGAAGGTGATCAGGAAGTGCAGGTACGGGCCATCCGGCCAAGTCCTCTGCTGGGAAAAGAAGCTCTCCATGCCGCAACCCCCTCCGTCTTGCGCGCGAAGCCCGCCCGAGCGGGTGACTGCACGTTACCTGACCGGTCAGAGACCCCACAGGTGATCAAGCCATCGGCCTACCGCCCTCGCCGAGTCGGCAGGCCCTCAGCGGTGCCGTGTGCCTTGTGCTCTCATGGCGTCAGCGGGCATTGAGCTCGGCGGCCAACCGAGCGGCTTCCCGTCGCGCGGGCTCCAGCCGGGGGTCCTGCGGGTGAGCGTGCGGGCCGATGACCTTCGCGCAGAAGAACAGGCCCATCAGCCGTCCCGTTCGGCTCTCCAGGTCCCGGCGGCGTTCCGTCCACACGCGCTCGGCCAGAGCGGGGACTGCGAGGGAGTTCCCCCACAGCGTCGCCGCGTCAAGGCCGCGGGGCGCCGTGCCCCAGTCTTCCCAGTCGATCAGGCAGAACTCTGGCCCCATGACGTTCGCCCACGTCAGATCGGCGTGCGCCGTCACCCACTCGTCCACGCTGGTGTCGGAGAAGTCGGGGAAGGTCTCCCGGAGGGTGGCGGTCACCAGCTGCTGGGTCGCGGTCTCCGTGTCCGGGGTGGCGATGCGCGGTGTCCGCTGGCCGGCGAGGGCGTCCAGGGAGGCGTTCAAGGCCGCCCACCACGCATCCGGCAGTCCAGGGTCTTCGGTCACGAGCGCGGCCTTACCGACGGGCGCAGCCACGGCGAGTTCGAACTCATCGGCCCGCCACATGACGGGCTCGTCCCCCTCGCGCCATGTGCAGCTCGCGAGCCAGCGCGGCATGGCGACGCCGGTGAGGACTGCGGCGGCCTCCGGGCCGTTCCACCCTTGAGTACCGATCCGGTCAAAGCCGCGCCGCTCGACCCTCACCCACGTGCCTTGGTCGGTTCGGGCCCCGACGGACCGGCGTTTGCGCACGGTCGTGTGCCGGTCGAGCCTCACCCGCAGCGTCTGCTCCACCCGGTCCAAGACCTTGTCCACCGGCTCGTGCCGGAGGTCGACGGCGCGCGGCACGGACAGCGTCATATCCGGGACCGTAGCAGCGGCGTGCCCCTCCTCACGCCGGATTCGGAGGTCGGCCACTATGGGGGGCGACATCTCGGGGTGTCCGACGGACGCCCGTTGCGGGGAGGGACCCATGAGCACGCGCACCGTCCGCCGCACCAGCGTCACGCTGCCTGCGCTCGACGAACCCGGCCTGTACCTGTCCTCCGTCGCCTCCCTGGAGAGCAGTCGCGGCCGGGTCGCGGAGTTCACCTACGCCGACGCCGTGCTGCGCGAGCTTGATATCGCCGAGGGCCAGCTGCTGGACGGCCGCGTCCTGCGCTTGCGGGCGCAACGGACCCTGCTCGAGGACCTGCGGGTGGACTCGGTGGAGTTCTCCGGCTGCGAGCTGTCCTCGCTCCGCTGGAGCGGCGGGAAGCTCTCCCGCGTCGCCTTCTCCGACTGCAAGATCATGGGCGGCGCCTTCGAGGACGTCGTGTTCGACAACGTGCTCTTCGACAAGTGCAGGCTCGACTACACGACGTTCAGCCGGGTCCGCGCCGCTGGCCCGGTGGTCTTCTCGGAGTGCTCGCTGCGCGAGGCCACGTTCTCCTCGTGCGACCTCGGGGCTGCGGCCTTCGACACCTGCACGATAGAGAAGACCGAGTTCGACGGAGGCCGGTACACGGGCTTCGACCTGCGCGGCAACGATCTCTCGGCCGTGCGCGGGGTAAGCAGTCTCCGCCGCGTGATCATCGACCGACCGCAGACCCTCCAACTCGCCCAGGCCCTGGCGGCGGACCTGGACGTCACCTTCGGCGAGGACCTTCAGGACTAGGCCGGGCCCGGGGCGCGCTCACCGCCGGGACCGCGCAGGTCCTTGGGTATCGGGAAGGTCTGCTACGACGGCCATGGCGGAGTGGTCGCTGATGCCCTCGTGGCGTGGAGCGTGAAGGTAGGAGCAGGCCGTGAGCAGTTGCTGGTGTTCGGCGGTGAGGAAGGCGTGGTCGAAGCGGTAGCCGTTGCCCGCCCGGCCGAACCAGCTGTGCTCGGTGGCGTCCGGGTGCAGGGCGCGGAAGGCATCGGTCAGGCCCGCGTCGGCGAAGGACCGGTAGAAGTCGTACTCCCAGGTCCCGAAGACGGCGTGATGCGGCTCGTGGCCGGGCTCGACGACGTTGAGGTCCCCCGTCACGACGACGAGTCCGCCCAGCTCCGTCACGATCCGGCGCAGGCTTTCGGTCACCGCGGCCTGGAACGCGCGCTTGTCCTCGTTCTTCCGCTCCTTCGGCCCGCGTGAGGGCACGTACAGGCCCAGCAGGCCCACCGTGGTCTCGCCGATCCTCAGCTTCGCCGCTGGGGCCCTATGCGCGAGGAACGAGACGCCGGACGGCACCGGTTCGAGCGCGGGGAGGCGGCTCGCGATGACCGTCCGGTAGTCGCCGGCGGACACGGGCGCGATGATCCCTCGGTACCCGGCCTCGGACAGCGCCTGCACGAGGGTGTCGCCTCCGGGGCCTGTACCGACCTCGGTCAGCACTGCCACGTCGGCGTGCTCCTGGTCGGCCAGCCACGCGACCTGGGCGCGGGAGCGCGACGGGGATGCGTGCTGGACGTTGAGGTTGACCAGTCGGAGCTGCGTGGTCGAAGCAGCAAGCACGGGGGGCTCCGGTTCGAGCAGCGCGAGCTGGGTCGGCGTCGTCATCCTGGCGGTCAACGAGAAGCCCCTTCGGTCGTTTCCAGAAAGCTGGTGGGATGGGCGGCTCGCGCTCAAGTTCGGGACCGCTGGAGGCCCTTGAAACGTTCGTCCAGGTCCGCGATGCGCTCGGCGCGGCGGGCCATGAGGTAGACGCGGGTGTGGGTGCGCTGGACCTCGTGGAGGAGGGCGAAGCCCTGACCGCTGTAGTAGCGGACGAGTTCAGGGAAGCAGCAGCCGCGCCGGACCCATGCCCTCCCCTCTGCGAACGCGCGGTTCACTGCCCACAGGGCAATGGTCGTGCCCGGCTTGTGGCGACGGAATTCGGGGTCGGTGACGGTCGTATAGAGGTAGTGGGCGGGTTCGGCCAGTTCGCCCTCTGTCCAGCCCCACGGTGGGGATTCTTCCTGCACTGTGGTGCAGCCGATGATCTTTCCGCTGTCGTCGGCGAGGACCCACACGTCGCCGTCCGGGTTCTCTGCTTGCGCTGCGAGGTCGGCGGCGTCTGCGCGCCAGCTCGGAAGGGCACGCTGTTCCAGCCACACGGAGCGGGCGAGGATCATGGTCTCGATAGCGGGGATGTCGGCTGCGGTGGCCGGGCGCATCGCGTACAAGGTTCCTCCCGGGAAGCAGGGTGAGGGCAGGGTCCCGGGGCGGGGCGGGGTGACTGCTGCTTGTCGCCTTCGGCGAGGGCCGTCAGGGCTGAACCCGGGCGGCCGGCGGGACCGTGCCGATGACGTTGTCCTCGTTGTCCAGCCATATGTGCTGTCCGTCGCGGTTCACCGTGAGCCCGGCGCGGTCGCGTTCCGGCCGGCCATTGTCCACCCACTTCTGGTGGGCGGCTTCGACCTCGCCCCAAAGCCGACGGGGCCCGTACTGCTCGACCTCGTACTCGGTCTGCCCCGGGACGTACTCGGCGGTCGCCCAAGAGGCGCGGTCGGCGGAGAACAGCCACAGGGTGGCTTCCTCGGAGCCGTCGTCGGCCTCGCCGACATGGTGCCAGGCGTCGCGGACGGCAGTGTCTATCCAGAAGAGAGCGTCCGAGTCCCCAGTGATGTCGCGGGGGGACAGGTCGGTGCGGCTGGGGGTGGCGTCGTCCTCGTGGTGGTAGAAGTCGCGCAGCCGTCCCCCTTGGGCGGGCTGGGTGCGGGTGCGCATGAAGGCGGGGTTTCCGGCGAAGCGCCCGGAGGCCCGATCGGCGTGCACGTCGAGGACGGCGTGACTGTAGTGGTAGATCCCTCCGCCCCACGGGGCGACGATCCGCCCGCCTTCGGTGGTCTGCTCGATCCAGGGGTACGGGACTTCCGGGACGGCGAACGTCGCGATCACCCGGGTGTACGGTCCGCTGTCCGGCGCACCGTCCTCAGCGTTCCCGTACAGGACCCGCGGCGTGTACCCGGCACGGGCGAGGTTGGCCTCGGCCTGCTTGGCAATGCCCGGGTCGACGTCCATCGTGGTCACGCGGTCGGATCCGAGGCGGTGGCAGAGCCAGGCTGCGTTGTACCCGGTGCCCGCGCCCGCCTCGAAGACCCTGTCGCCGTCGCGGACGTCGAGCAGGTCGAGCATCTCAAGCATGACGGTGGGCATGGAGCTGGACGAGGTCGGCAACTGGTAGGCGTCCTCGCCGAGGTCCTGGCCCTGATTGATCTGGGTGACCAGGGGCAGGTCGGCGTAGACGGCCCAGGCCCACCGCTTCGGATCACGGGTGCGGTCGATGGTGCGGTCGTCGGCCTCGAAGGTGGCTGGGAGGAACAGCTCCCGTCGCACCTGGGTGACGGCGTCGGTCCAGGGCGATGCGGGCGGGAGCGACCCCTTGTTCGTGAGGATCTGAACGAGTCGTTCGGGCGTGCTCATGTGCAGGAACCACTTCTTCTTCGATGGCGTTTGCCCACCGCTGTCTCGCCGTCCGAACACGGCCCGGCGAGGCAGGTCCTACTCGATCCGGTTGCTCGGCTCGTGGAGCCACACGTGCTGTCCGGTCTGATCGGCGGTCAGGCCGAAGCTGCTGAACCCGGGGCGTCCTTGCTCCGTCCACCATGTGTGGGCGGCCTCGGTCTCGTCCCATAGCCGGCGGCGACCGTGCTGGTAGACGGTGAACTTGGCTCGGTCGTCCCGGAACAGGATGCAGGCCCAGGAGCGGTCGTTGAGGCTGAGGAGCCACACCGGGCGAGCACCGTTTTCCTCCGGCCCCTTGGTGTGGACGACGTCGGCCAGGCGCAGGCCGAGAGCGAACTGGTTCGCGTCCCAGAGCGTCGCGCCGAACACTTCGTCGTACGGCAGGGCGGTGTGGGACTTTTGGGCGCCCTCTCTGGCCTCGGCGGTGACGTACGTGTCGTAGCCGTCGACGGTGAGTCGCTGGGCGCGGGCGCGCATGAACGTCACATATTGTGTGAACGGGCCGCTCGCGGAGCCGCCGTTGCTGGCGACAACGAGGCGTGCGGTGGCCTCCGTTGAGGTGAAGTGGGTGCCCCAGGGGATGAGGAGGACGCCGCCCGGGCGCATCTGCTCCACCCAGGTGTACGGGACCGTGCGCAGTCCGCACGTGGCGACGAGCCGATCGTAGGGAGCTGCGGCCGGATACCCGACGAGTCCGTCGCCGTGAATCACGGTGACGGAGGCGCCGGCCTGTTGCAGGGAGCGCCGCGCGGTCTCGGCGACCGTCGGGTCCACCTCGATCGTGGTCACGTGTCCGCGGCCAGCGCGGTGGGCGAGGAGAGCGGCATTCCAGCCCGTGCCGGTGCCCACTTCCAGCACCTTGTGCCCAGGCTGCACCTGGAGGTCGGCGAGCATGGACAGCACCAGGGACGGCATGGACGACGAGGAGGTCATGTCCGCCCCCGGGGTGGTACGGGTGCCGTCGTCCCACTGCGTGATGATCGCCATGTCCGAGCAGGCGTACCGGTTCCAGCCGTCCGGGTCCGTGGTGCGGTCCACCGTCAGGCTTTCCCCGCTCCCCTGGTCGTACGGCCACATCACCGAGGGGAGGAACTGTGTCCGTGGCGTGTGCGCGAACGTGTCCTCCCAGTCGGGTGTCATCGATCCCTTCGCGAGGAGCTGGCGGCCTAGCTCCTTCCAGCCAGACCGCCCGCCCTCGGAGTGCTCACGGCTCACTTGCGGTGCTTCCCGTCTCCCTCGGGAGGCGCCCCGTCCGGGGTCGGCGGCTCCTTGGGCGGCTCGAACTTCTGCCCGGGCAGCATGTCGTCCTTGTCGTCGTCATCCTTGTTCCGCTTGCCCACGTGGGTGCGCCTCCTCGTACGGGTCGGAGCAGTGATGGAAGGACGGTAGTGCGGGGCGGTGCGTTTGCAGGCGATGTTTGCTCACATTGGCCGGGGGACGACGACGAGCCCAATCCGGCGACAGCCCCCAGTACATCAGCCCTGGTCAGAGGATGCCTCGCTGCTCCCCGTACTGCCGCCGGCTTGCTCATTCAGCCAGGCAAGACTGTCGGTCCGGGCTCTGGCCTGATCTGATGGTTTGCAGGTCGCCGACCAGGTGGCGGGGGCCGATGCGCATCAGGGCCCAGATGCTGCTGATGTCGCGGGCGGTATTCCACGCGCCGGTCGCGGGGACGGCGAACGGGGTGACGGTGATGTCGTTGGCGGTGAAGGGGGCCGCGTCGAGGTAGCTCATGCCGCCGGAGCCGCACAGATAGGTGTGGGCGCCGACGGCGGCGGCGAGGTCGGCGAGTCGCTGCGAGCGTCCCGGCCGGGCCGGGAGGCTGCTGCTGCGGAGGATGCGGCCCTGCCAGCCGAGAAGGTTCAGCAGGGCGCGTGCGGATGCCTCGGCGACCGCCGCGGTCCGGTCGCTGGTGGTGAAGGTGTCGAGGACGGTGGCCAGGGCTTGCTGGAACGCGGGCCAGTGGGGGCTGGCCCCGTAGTGCTGCTGGAGCGTTCGCACAGTCCGTTGCCGGGACTGGGCGGGTTCGGCCATTACGACCTCGCCGACTGTGGTGTGGCGGCCTTTGGGGAGGTGGGACGGAATGGACAGCCACCAGCGGTGACCGGGGTCGTTCAGGGCGGCGAGGCGGGTGCGGTGCTGGTAGTCGCGGCGGGCGAACTGGACGTCGTCCAGGACGATCCAGCAGTCCGCCGCGAACAGCTTGGCCAGTGTCGAGAGCCGGGGGAACAGGTTGGGCTGGTGGATAGCGCAGAGCCCGCCTGGCGGCGGTTCAGGTGTTAAGGAGGCGGCTGTCGAAGCCGTCTTCGAGGAGGGACTGGTAGGCGGCATGTACGTCCTCCGGGACGTCCTGCTCGATGGCGAAGCCGAGCCTCGGGTATTCGATCACCCGTTGCAGATCGCCGACGAGCTGGTCGACGACGAGCTTCTCGTCGCCGATGGTTTTCAGGTAGTCGTCGAACTCCAGTGGCGCCGAAGCACAGATGATCTCCGTCTCGGGCCAGACTTTGCGGGCGGTGGCGAAGGCGCGTCGTTCCATGTAGGGCATGGAGACCAGCAGCACGGTCTTCACGGCGATGCCGGCGGCGGCCAGGACGTCGCGGGAGAAGGTGATGTTCTGGCCGGTGTTGCGGGCTTGGGGCTCCAGCAGGACGGCTTCGTCGGGGACCCCGAGGGCGAGTGCGTGCTCGCGGAAGTGGACGGCCTCGCCCCGGGGGAATCGGCCGGGGTGGGTGGGGTTGGGTCCGCCGGAGAAGACGAGGGTGGGGAAGAGTCCGGCCCGGTACAGCTCGGCGCAGAAGACGGGGACGCCCAGGTCGTGACTCCCGAGGCCGATCGCGGCGTCGGCCGGCCGGAGCTCGTGGCCCATCTGGTGGTAGTCCCAGATCAGCTTGGCCCGCTGGCGCTGGTCGTCGGTGATGCCTCGCTGGATGTCCGTCGTCACTAGCGTCTCTCTCCCTGATCACCGCCGCCAGGAGCTGTTCGCCCCCGCGGTCTTCCGGATGCTCTCGATGCTGGCCAGCTGGTGGCTCATCCCGTACTGAGCGGCCAGCTTCGCGGCCTGGTCGAGGGCCGTCAGGCCATCATCCCGGGTTGCGGGGTCGGATAGCAGGATGTGCCCGTGCGCGGTGTCCAGCCGTACGCGCTGCATCGGCGAGTCGGTGCCCCCGGTCCTGCGGGCGATGCCGATGAAGTGCAGGGCCTTGTTCAGGTCGCCCGTGCCTCGGTGGGCGAGGGCGAGCTTTTGGTGGGCGACGGACCAGTCGTCGGGCTCGCCGAGGTCTTCGAAGTCGCGGGTCGCGGCGAGCATGACGCGGGCCGCGTAGTCGTGCTCGCCTTCCTTGCTGAGCGCGGTTCCGACCCATAGGCGGGCCCGTGCGCGGTCGCGGCGGGCGAGCCGGTCGTCCACGGCCAGGTGTTCGTAGTGGCGGGCGGCCGTCTCCAGGCTGCCGGACATCTCGGCGACGACGGCGAGGGAGAGGTCGAGCTGGGCGACGCGGCGGGGAATGTCGAGCTGGGTGAAGATCGAGCGGGCTCCGGTGTACGCATGCTGGGCGGACAGCGGCCCGACTACGGCCCCCTGGTCGCGCTTGAGGTCGCCCATGAGGGCAGTGGAGCGGGCGAGGAGATACAGGCCCTTGTCGTCCAGCTCGGGTGGCTGGAAGCGGTTCAGCCACCGGCCCAGCAGGTTGTCGGCGAACGCGAAGTTCTGGCGGCTTAAGGCGACGACGACCCGTTCCAGGTCGTCGGTCCACGATTCGTACGCCCAGGCCCGAGGCCCTGCGGAGGTGACGCGACGGGTGGCCTGGGGCGGTCCGCCAGCCTCGGAGAGGAACGTCTCGAACCGCAGATGCACCGCCGCGTCCGCGCGGGCGAGGGCAGTGTCCAAGATGGCCTGAGTGTCCGGTCGGGGCTCGGTCGCGGACAGGTGCTTGTCCCAGTTGGACACGGTTCTCACGGCAACGCCGAGGTGCTGAGCGAACGCGCGGACGCTCATCCGCAGAGCAAGCCGCAGGGCCCTGGCCTCCAGGCCGGTCCAGTGGTGCACGGTCGCCACGTGTCGCTCCCTTCCGAGAGCTCATGCAAGCACGGACCACGCATGCGGGGGGACGGAAGTGCAACGCAAGTGCAACACCGCGTCATTTCGTCGCCGCCCGACTGGGAGGACGCTTCAACACGCAGGTCACAGCCCTTATTTGGCGGCAGCCTGCCCATGTCGTTCTTCCTGAGCCTGGACGGTCACCTCCATGGAACCTCTCACCGAGCACCGCCGTGTCAGCGGCCCGGCCGTCTACGGCTTCCTGCGGCTGGTCAACGTCCCCGCGGCCCGCGAGACAGCCCTGGAGCAGTCGCTGGCCGAGTACTGCCGCCAGCACGAGCTGACCCTGTCCGGGGTGTTCACCGAACGCGGCACCGAGGTCAACTCGGCCGCGTTCACCGGGCTGCTGGACACGCTGGAAGTCCCCGGCACCTACGGGCTCGTGCTGCCCTCCGCCTCCCACCTGGGCCCCAAGGCGATAGCCGTCGTTAGGGGCAAACGCATCGCGGAGACCGGAGCCCGCCTGTTGCTGGTCCGCCGGGACGCTCCGAGCCCGGCCCGCCGCAGGCGCTCCGGTTCGGGCGGCTCCCCGGGCCGACAGCGCGGGCACGGACCCGTGCCGACCCTGGAGGCCGAGTCGTGAGCGCCGGGACGCCCACGCTCTCGCTCGCGGGGGCAGGCGCGGGAGTCGGTTCCCTGTGCATCACGGGCGAGAGCGCGCTGTCGCCATGGCGGGCTCGGCTACAGGTCCTCGCGGCTACCGTGACCAGGCCATTCGTCGGCAAGGATGGCGTGGACTACGGAGTCACGCCATTGATCGTTCTTGAGGATGTGCCCGCGGATGCGGCCCTCCTCGACCATCCCGGCCTTCAGCATGGCGCGCGCCGAGGCCTCGTTCAACGGCGAACGTGCGCCCCAGACGCGGTGAAGGTCCAGGCCCTCGAAGGCCAGGTCGAGCAGGAGCTGGATGGTTTCGACGCCGTAGCCGACGCCCCAGGCGTCCGGGCGCAGGGCGAACCCGAGGGTGGCTGCTCGCTGCTGGTGGGGGTCGGTGGCCAGTCGGCCGTACCCGATCAGGTCGCTGCTGTCGCGTTCGACGATGGCGAGGCAGTATTCCGCGCGCGGTGCGACGGTTGCCGAGGCTATCGACCGGGCGACGATGTGCCCCACGTCCTGGCGGGAGCGGGGTTCGAAGCTCAGGTGTTCGGTGGCCTCGGGGTTGCCGTAGATCGCGAAGACCGCGTCCACGTCGTCGATGGTGAGCTCGCGGAGCTCCAGGCGCTGACTGCGACGGCTGACCGGGTGCATGCCACCGGACTCTACCGGCGCGGATCAGCGCGGCAGGGCCAGTCGGTTGGGACTGTATGCCTCGATTTCGGCTCGCAGGTCCCGGGCTGCGGCTGCGTTGCGGGCGGGGCCGCGGAGAAGGGCGGCTCCTACGCGGTCGGCGGAGACGACGATGCCCCGGTTGCGGTGTGCGGGTGCGAGGTCGAGGACGGGCCGGACTGCTTCGGCTGCTCCGTCGACTTCGCCGCTGTACAGGCGGGTGAGGGCGAGGTTGCACTGGGCGCCGGCCAGGTCGCCGAAGGCCCAGTCGGGGGCTTCGGGGTCGCTGAATCGTTGGACGGCTTCCTCGGCGAGGGCTGCTATTCGGGCGTTGCCGTTGCCGAGCAGGACCTCGGACTCGACGGAGTAGTAGAGGTGCTTGCTCTCGGGGAAGGTGAGCAGCCCGCCAAGGTGGTCGAGGTCGTCGTACTGCACCTGTTCCCGGAGTTCCTGCGCACGCTGGATCGCGGCCCGGGCGGCCTCTTCGTCGCCCAGGAGGGCGGCGGCGCGGGCCTCCAGGCCGGCCAGCCACACGGCGACCGTGCCGTGCAGGTCGGGGCATTCGGCCGCCCCTTGGCGGGCGTAGTGCAGGGCCTGGGTTCCCTTGCTGGACCAGTAGGTGATCAGCGATTTCAGCCCGAACGTCAGGGCGACCAGGCCGGGGTGTTCCGCTTGCTGGGCGCACACGCCTGCGGCGCGGGCCTGGATCATGGCGTTCTGCGGGTCGCCCATGTCGTGGCTGCCCTTGGCCATGTGGAACGACAAGAGCGTGGCCAGGATGTGCAGTTCGCGGGTCTGCGACGGTCGTGCCCGGCCGCTTTCGATGAGGCGGAAGCAGTCGTCCTGGGCTTCCGCGATCTCGTCCCAGATGGCGGGCAGGGGTACGCGCGGGTACTGGGTGACGATCGCCTCTACCCGGTCCCGGAGGAATCCGAGGGTTTCCGGGCCGATGTGGCCTTGCTCCGCTCCCATGGCGAAGTCCCTCGCACGTTTTGCGGCCATGTTCGCCGTCCTTCTCATCTCATGCAGCACCGCACCGGAATTCGGGCGGCTGGTGGTGGGAGTCGTGCCGAACAGGGGGTCCGGACCAGGCAGAGGTCCGTCCGGTGCCGGGCCCCACAGCTGCTCGATGCTGTAGCCGAGCCAGTGACGGAGCACCCGACGGGCGTCCGGTTGCGGGTGCCGACCGTTGTAGAGCCACGCCTGGAACGTGCTCAGCGCGGGCTCCAAGTTCTTCAGACCCGGGTCGTCTTCAAGCTCTGCCAGCTCACCGGCGGCCGCTTTGAAGCGCCCCAGGAAGGCACCGTGGTCCGTCGCTTCCTGCTCTTCGAGCAGACGCCTGAACAAGGTGCGCATTACACCCCTTCACCCCTCATATTCGACGTGTCCGCCCCTGTGGCGGTGGAGCGGTTCGCTCATCAACCTGCCCGGCCCGGTGGGTGTTTAGCGCCCCCGAGGGGGTTCCGAGGGGAATCCGAGGCTGCCCCTCGGAACTCAGGAAAAACCCGAGGGGGAAACGGGGGTGGAGACGGCTACCCGCCATGGCCAGGATCTTTACCTACCCGTTGCGGGGGTTGCCCGTCCGGATACTGTCGCGAGAGCAGGGAGCTACCAGTGGCATCGTCAGCAGTGTCGCCCTGCCTGGGGAACTGCGAGACCAGACAGGTCACCGTCTCGGCCGCGTCCCCCTTGGAACGGCCCCGCCTTCCCGTCCGGCATCAAGTGGCGTTCGCTGTCGCGCCGCACGAGCGGTCCGTCGGGAAAGCCCGCCGTATGCTCCGGAACACGCTCATCGCGTGGGGGGCCGAGGCCGAGGAACGGGTCCCCGACGCCGAACTCGTGGCCAGTGAACTCCTCACCAACGCGCTCCGTCACGCGCCCCGCAGCGAACTGGCGCTGACCGCAGCCGAGGGCGGCGGTTCCCTGATCATCGAGGTCGAGGACGGCGGGAACCCGGAGTCCAAGCCCGCCGTGCGACAGGTGGTGAACGAGGACGCCGAATCCGGCCGTGGCATGACGATCGTCGAGGCCGTGGCAAAGAGCTGGTCCTGGCGCCCCTTGCCCGACGGAGGCCGAGGCACCTGGGCCGTCCTCCCCTGGCTCAACGAGGTGTCACGATGACCACCTCCCCCACCATCACCTCCTTGAGCGGGCAGTTCGCCCAGTACGAGGTCGACATCCGACAGCCGCGGGTCGTTGATCTGATCTCCGCCAAGATGCGGCACACGGGCCTGGTGGCCGTCAGCGGGCTCACGTCGCCGGAGGCCGTGGCCCGGTTCGCGGACAGGGTGATGCTTCGGGGCGTGTACCCGGGCGAGGGGCCGTTGGGTCTGCACGAGGTCTTAGACACCGGCGGGCACGCGCACCTCGTCGGGCACGCCGAGCTGACTCGCGCGGCGGTCGACGTGCACACATGCCGTCCTGATCTTGTCGTCCCGCCCCGGTTGGTGCTCTTGGCCTGCCTCCACCCGGGGCACGAGGGCGGGGAGACCGTGCTGGTCGACGGGAAGGTCCTCCTCGGCGACCTGTGCCGGCGCCGTCCCGACACCGCCGACGCGTTCCTGCATGAGCGGGCGGCTGCCTTCGGGCGTACCGTCTCGGCCCCCGTCTTCGAAGACCTCGGGCGCCGCCGATACGCGTTACGGCTGCGGCAGGACGGGGTGGTGCGCTGGAGCGCGGCCACCCAGCCGTACCTGCCGGTCCTGCGCACCGCCTTGCAGCGGCACCAGCAGGTCCTCGCCCTCGGGTACGGCCAAGGGCTTCTTGTCGACAACGCTCGGTGGGCTACGGGCCGGTTGGCGTTCACCGGCCCCCGGGTGTTCCTGCGGGCCGAGGGCACTGCCCGGTTCCGTATGGCCGCGGGCTTCGTCTCGGGGGCGGTGCCGAGATGACCGGGACGGAGCACAACGCCGGGCCTTTCCGGTACGCGGACCTTCCGACCGAGAACTTGATGCCCGCCCCGCCGACCGTGTTCTCCCCGCAGGCCCACCCGGTTGGGCGGCCGCCCGTGGGCGAGACCCCGGCCGTGCGGCCGAGGCGGCACGCGCGGGCCCGGCATCGTCGGCGGCGCGACCCCGGGCCCGGGCGGCTCCTCCGGAAACGGAACGCCGTGCTGCTCGTGGTGGTGCCCGCCGCCTGCGCCGTTCCCCTGATTCCGCCGCTCGTGCGCTAGATCCTCCACGCCCACACCGGGCGGCGAGTCCACTTCGTCGCCCGTCTCCACCGCCGGAAGACCCAAGTCCCGCCGCCGGGCGCGGGGCCCGAACCACCGGCGCGGCTCCTTCCTCCCTGCCCGGCCTGATCCGGAGAACACCACCGTGACTGACCATCTGACCGCCACACCGCCCGGCGCTTCCGCGCTCGAGGACTCCCCCGCCTTGGAGGCGGGGCGGTGGGAGCTGCCGCCCTCGCCGAGCCTGGTCCTCGACGGCGACTACTTCGACAGGCCGCGCCCGGCTCGCGTCCACAACTTCCTGCTGCGCGGGCACGACCACTCCTCCAGCGACCGGGAGATGGCCGCCGTTCTGCTGGCCGCGGACCCGCAGGCCCGCCTGGCGGCGCGGATCGCCCACCGGCACCGCGAGCTGGCCCTGAACTATCTGGCCGTCGAGCGCCGGATCCGGCAGGTGCTCGTCGTCGGCTGCGGCTACCCGCTCCGGCCGTACGTGCATCGGGTCGTCGGCCGGTACGGCACGGCCCGGGTCGTGTACGCGGACTCGGATCCCGTGGCGCTCGCGCGCGCCCGCTCCGTCATGAACGCCCTCCCGCCGGCCCACACCGGGTTCGTGCTCGCGGACTTGGCCCAGCCCGCCACCTTGGCCGGCGTCCAGGCCCGCGAGGTCCTGGACTTCACCAGGCCGGTCGCGGTGCTGCTGCATCACGTCCTGCACGTGATGCCGGACCCCTACGACCTGGTCACCCAGCTCAAGAACATGCTGGCCAGTGGCAGCGCCCTGTCGATCACGCACTCCACCGGCGATCTTCACCCTCGTCATGTGGCCGCCGCCGAGGCGGCCACGGTGGCCGGGATGCCCACGTACCTGCGCACCCGGGATGAGGTGGAGGCGTTCTGCGCGGGCTGGCGCCTGGCCAAGAACGGCGTGCAGCCGACGGCGCGCTGGGGCCGCGACAGCAGGACCGCCCCGGGCGGCGGCGCGTCCTCCGCCGCGTACGCCGTCCTCGCCATCAAGCCGTGAACGAGGAGAAGACCGTGCCTCCGCTGGTCAGCGTCGTCGTCGCCGTGCGGGACAACGCCTCCCGCCTGCCGCGCCTGCTCATGGCCCTGCTGAAGCAGGACTACCTGGGGCCGATCGAGCTGATCGCGGTCGACACCTGCACGGAACCGGTGCCGGAGCGGCCCGGCCTCCCCGGCTCACGACTGCCGGTCTACGTGCTGCACGAGCCGGATGCCGGGCTCTCCCGGGCCCGCAACACCGGCATCCGCGTGGCCACCGGGGAAGTTGTCCTGATCACCGACCCGGCCGCCCGGCCGGACCCGGGGTGGGTGCGCGCGATGGTCGCCGCGCTGACGTACGGGGGTGCGGACCTGGTGTGCGGCCAGGTGTCGGTGACGGTCACCGACCCGCCGGGGCCTCGGCTGCCGAGGGCTGTGCTCGATCTGGTTGGCTCGGCGCGCTGGCCGACGGTGCCCGGCGAGTTGGAGCGACCGTGGGAGGTCTCGGGCTGCAACCTCGGGTTCCGCAACGGCGTTGCCCCTCTCCAGTTCGACGACGAGCACACCGGCGCTGACCGGGGCCACCGTCGGTGTGGGGCGGCGGCGCTCGCCACCCGGCTGCGGGCGACGGGCGGCTTCGTACAAGCCGTGCCGGACGCGGTCGTTCACCTCGACGTCGCGCCCGACGACCTCACCTGGCGGGCGGTGTGCGCGCGGGCCTGGTGGCGGGGCGCAGTGCTCGCACGGATCGCCCACGAACTGCCCAACACCCGCGTTCCCGGCCGCCCGTGCCGGCTGCCGGGCGGCGGACCGGTGCGCTGGCTGTTCACGCGCGGCGGGCGCCTGGCGGGGGCGGCATGCCTGGCCAGCACCACGGGCCGCCAGATTGAGCGCCTTCGCCTGAAGACGGCGCCCCGCCCGATGCGCCGGACGGCGGTGGCCGCCCGTGGCTGACCCCAAGTCCGACGCGCGCCTCGGTCCTCCCCGGCCCCGCGCGGCCGGCGACGACGGAGCCGCCGTCGTACCACCGCGTTCATGGCCCTGCCCGCGCCTCGACGTGCTGGCGACGCTGTTCCGCCTCCACAGCGAAGGACTCGCCGCCCGCACGTTCACCGGCCCCGTTCCCACGCACGACACGATGCAGGACCTGCTGCGCTGGGAGCAGCGCAGTACACGGGAGCTCCGCCAGTACTTCGACGCACACGGCTGGCCCGGGGTGCGCCTGGTGGGCGAGGTCGGTGCCGAGGCGGCGTGGTGGGTCGCGATGATGTGCGACCGGCATACCCCGTTCCAGCGTGACGCGCTCGGCCTTCTGCACGAGGCCGTCGAAGCCGGTGACGCCCCGGCCCGGCACACGGCCTATCTCGGCGACCGGCTGTCGATGCACGACGGCGAGCTGCAGACCCACGGCACCCAGTGGGTGCTGCACGACGACGGCTCGATCAGCCTCTACCCGGTCGCCGACCCGTCCGCCTTGGCCGAGCGGCGCCGCACGGTCGGCCTGCCGGAGGCCGGCACGGACAGCGACGTGCGGCTGCTCTCCCTCACCCGGCGCCCCCGACTCGAACCCCCGCCCTATGTACGCCCCACCTGCGAAGGACATTTGACGTGAATGCTCCTGTTGTGAATTTACGGCCCACGCCGTCTACCGCCCCTGAAGGAACGGCGGGCGGAGGAACGACGAGCGACAGCCTGGAGGCCCAGTTGCTCACGGACGCCTGCGGCGCCCTGCCGCAGGCCGTGCCCCGGCTCGATGACGGCGTTCACCTGGTGACGTTCAACATCCGCACCGGCGGCATCGACGGCGAGGGCGACGAGAGCCGCCGGAAGGCCCAGATCGAGTTCCTGTCGGCTCTGGCGCCCGACGTGCTCGCGTTGCAGGAGCTGCGCGGCTGGGAGCAGGGTGACTGGCGGCGCCTGTGGGAGCTGGCGAACGCCGTCGGGATGGTGCCGTTGCCGCCGGTGCTGTCGCGCAGTGGTCGCGGGAACCATCTGGCGCTGCTGGTGCGGCCGGAGACCGTCCGTGTGCAGGGTCACGACGTTGACGCCAGCCGCAGGAGCTTCTACCACGGACTGGGCCGGGTCCGGCTGCTGCTGCGCGACGAGCTGGAGATCACCGCGCTGTTCACCCACCTGTGCTTCCTCGGCGGTGACGAACGCCTGGCCGAGGCCCGGTGGCTGACCGGCTACGGCGACACCTACGAGGGCGAGGCGCAGCGCGTGGTGCTGCTGGGTGACCTGAACACCATCGGGCTCCAGGACGCGGAGCCGGACTGGGGCCGGATTCCGGCGAACTTGCGCTCGCGGCACTGCCAGCTCACGCCGAGCGGGAAGTTCGGGGTCACCGACCGGCGCGCGATCCAGCTGCTGCACGAAGCGGGCTGGCGTGACCCGTTCGAGCTGCATGGCCGGGAGCCGCACCGCACCGCGGGCTACTGGTCCGAGGTCGAACTGCTGGATCACCGCTCGGACTTCGTGCTGGTCAACCAGCACCTCACCGGGCACGTTGCCGGGGCCGTCGTGCATGACACGCCCCTGACGCGAAGGCTGTCGGACCACCTTCCGGTCGAGGTCCGCCTGAGCACACGGCCGGTCAGCCGGTGACCGCGCGGGCCGCCTCCAGCAGGGGCCCCGCCCCGTGGCGCAGGAGGTCTTCGGCAACGGTGCGCCCGAGGGCCTCCGGGTCGGTGGCCGGGCCGGTGGCGGTGACGGCGACCTCGCGCGTGCCGTCCAGCGCGGTGACGCGGGCCGTCAGGGACAGGCTGCCGTCGCTGCGGATGCGGGCGTACGCGCCGACCGGCAGGTCGCAGCCGGAGCGCAGGGCGGTGAGCAGGGCCCGCTCCGCGCGCACCTGGGCGTCGGCCTCCGGGTCGCCGAGGTCGGCGAGGAGGTCGCGGAGCATGGCGTCGTCCTCGCGGATCTGGATGCCGAGCGCGCCCTGGGCGGGCGAAGGTGTGAAGGGGTCGAACGGCAGCAGTTCGCTGATGTCCTCGGCGCGACCCAGGCGGCGCAGGCCGGCGGCGGCCAGGACCACGGCATCGAGCCCGCCCGCCCTGGCCTTGGCCAGGCGCGGAGGGACGTTGCCGCGGATGGGTACCAGGCTCAGGTCGGGCCGGGCCGCGAGGAGCTGGGCGATGCGGCGCGGCGCGCTCGTGCCCACCCGGGCGCCCTTCGGGAGGGCGTCGAGGGTGCTGCCGCACAGAGCGTCGCGCGCGTCCTCGCGGCCGGGCGGTGGCAGCAGCACCAAGCCCGGCGTGGGGGTGGCGGGCAGGTCCTTGAACGAGTGCACGACCAGGTCCACCTCCTTGGCCAGGAGCGCGGTTTCCTGCGCGCCTGCGAACGCGGCGCCGTTCGCTGCGCGGGAGACCTCAACCAAGGCGGTGCGCCGATCCTTGTCGGCGCTCTCGGCCACCACCCGGTGCCGGAAGTCGATGTGGGGGAAGCGGCGGCGCAGCGGCGCCAGGTACTCGGCGACTTGGGCGCGCGCCAGGTGGCTCGCCCGGGACCCGACCGTGACCACGGTCATGACCATCAACTCCTCGCGCCAACGGCATGGTTGGGCGCATCGTAGCTGCCCCAGAACACACCGCTTTCCGACGCTTTGTCGGCCTTGAACGTCTGGAGATCACGCGTGCGCAAGCGCAAGCACATTCGTATCGGGGTGCACGATGCGCCCCTGGCCTTGGCCAAGGCCGAGCAGGCCAGGGCCAGCCTGGAGAAACTGCGGCCGCCCGTCGAGGTCAGCGTCATCCCCATGCCCGGTCCTGCCCACGTCTCCGGGACGAGCACGTCCCCCAGCCCTGTCGAACAGGCGCTCTTAGACGGTCGCTGCGATGTCGCGGTGCGGCACGTGAAGGACATCCCGGCCGTCCCCCTGGTCCGCCCGGGGACCGTGGTCGCCGCCTACCCGCAGCGCGGCGATGTCCGCGACGCTCTCGTGCATCCCGGCGGGCTGCCCCTCGACCGGCTCGCCCGGGGCACGACCATCGGCACGACCTCGGTACGGCGCGCCGCGTACCTGGCCCGCAGCCACCCGCACCTGAAAGTGATGCCGGTCCTGGGGACCGTCGACCAACGCCTGAAGGCCCTGGAGGCCGGCGAGGTCGGCGCCCTGGTCGTCGCTTCCCACGCCCTGGACCTGCTCGGCCAGCGGTACCGGGCCAGCGACTGGCTTCCCGTGGAGCGCCTGTGCCCGCCCCTGGGGGCTGCCGCGACCGCCCTCCAATGCCGCAACGACGACGAAGACACCGTCGCGGTCGTCGGACGGCTCGACGACACGCGCACCCGGCGGGAGATCGACGCCGAACGCATGCTGCGGTGCGTCCTGCTCGCCGGCGGGCACGCGCCAGCGGCCGGATTCTGCATCACCCTGCCGGATGGTCAGCTGTCCCTGCGCGGCGTCCTCTTCCAGCCGGACGGCGGCCGGTTCGTCGTCTCCCACCAGCGCGGTACCGATCCGATGGACCTCGGCACGGCCGTGGGCTTCGACCTGCTCTCCAGCAGGGGCCACCACCTCATCGCCGCCAGCGCGGCCCAGCAGTAACGGCCGACCCGCGCCACCCTTTCTGCCCCTGTAGACCCACCCGTACGAGAGAGCCCATCGTGTCCACGCACACTATTTCGCCCCGCGCCGACGGCACCGAGGCCGTCGACGACGTCTTCGCGCCCCTCCAAGGCCAGGTGGCCGACGCCGAGTTGGGGGAGCTGCGCACCTGCCCGATACTCAACCCCCTCCAGCGCACCGTGCTCACCCTGATCTCCCTCGGGCACACCCATCGTGGCACGGCGACGCTCCTGGGCGGACGACTGCACGCCGTGACACAAGCCCTGAACTACGCCGACCAGAAGCTGAAGTCGGGCGGGCGCACGCCCGCTCTGCTGCACGCCGCCTACCGGCACCCCGACTACCCTCTGCCGCTGCCACGCGGCACGGAGCCGGAAGAACAACCCCTGGTCCTTGACGAGATCGAGCGCGCGGTGCTCGACGCGTACGCCACCGGCGTCACCCTGCGGCGGCTGGCCGAGTCCCGCCGCTGGCCGACTCATCACCTGACGCCGGTCAACAGGAACCTGCTCGGCAAGCTCGCAGCGCGCACCGCGGCCCACGGCGTCCGGCGCGCCTGGGAGCTCAGGATCTACACACGCGAGAACTCCCCGGCCACCCCGGAGGCCGCGGCCAGGAAGACGCCGTGGGGCTGATGGTCAACTTCCTCAACCCCTACACGGACCACAAGGAGCAGCGGGAGGTTGCCCGGTTCCGGGGCGATCCTGTGAGGTCGATACCCGGGGTGATCCACGCCCGGTGCGGGGTGGAGTGGGACGCGGTCAGGGTCCCGCCCTGGCTCGGCGAACGGACGCTGAAGACGCTCGGGTCCAGCATCGGCCCGGTCCTGGCCAGCGGGTACGCCGGCCAGTGGACGTTCCTGATCGACTGCGGGTGGGCCGACCGGTGGGACCTGCGGGGACGGGGCGCCCGACTGCTGCGCCGGAACACCGTGATCGAGCTTCCGCTGACCGCCACGTGCACACAGACCCGCGATGTGCGGTGGGTCGTGCCGCCCGGAGGCTGGACCGACCCCGACAAGCTCTACCGCGCTCTCGGTGGAGAAGTAGACCCTCCGCCCGCGCGGCGGCCGGCCCCGCCCCCGAGGAAGCGGCCTCCGGCGAAGAAGTCCACTGCGAGGAAGGCGGGTTCCGCGTCGTGAGGGGCGTCACCCGGTCGTCTGCAAAGCGGCCGCCACCCAGACCCCGTCGACACCTGAATCAGGGTGGCGGTCGGTCGTTTCCGGCAGCAACGCAAGACCCGGATCGGGTGAGCTGCCACGCCCGAGTGAATCGCACACAGCCCCGCGGGCCGCCCGCCCAGCGATCACGGGCCGATTGACGACTACTCGAATTCCTGAACGACGAAACGCCCCCGATAAGCCGTGACCACACCCGTCCGGGGGCCGTTTTTCCGATCACTCGTCCGACCCGCTCGTCAACGAGGAGGAGTAGTGCATCACCACCAGGGCCAATTCACAAATGCTACGGGGGTGCGTTTGCGATTCGAACACGGCCAGAAGCCTGGCCGCCGCGCTGGAACGGCCACGGGGAGGCAGGCGTGACACAAGTGCCGCGCTACCGGCTCGTGGTCGACGTGATGGTGCTGATGGTCCGCGATGACGGGCGGGTCCTGCTCCTCCGCCGGGCGGGCACGGTGTACGCCTCCGGGCTGCTGTGCCCGCCCGGCGGACACCTGGAGGAAGACGAGACCGTCACCGCCGGCGCCCTGCGCGAGGTCGCCGAGGAGGTCGGGGTCGCGATCGCACCCCGCGACCTTCAGTTCTGCCACCTCATCCACCACCGCAGCCCCGAAGGTGAAGGGCGGCTCGGTGTGGTCTTCACCGCGCAGCAGTGGACGGGAACGCCGTCGATCCGCGAACCGGAGAAGTGCTCCGCGCTGGTGTGGGCGGATCCCGTGCGGCCGCCGGCGGACTGCGTGCCGTACACCGCCGCCGTCCTGAAGCAGTTCTGCGGCGGGGATCTGTTGTCCGAGCACGGCTGGCCGACGGGAGGGGCAGCGTGAAAGCGACGAAACGGCAGCGGGCGACTACCGAGCCGGGCGAGGAAGCCAAGGGGTCACCGTCGGAGCAACTGCTGTTCGGCGGGCCGCTGGTCTACGCGGCGAAGTGGGCGAACTACCGCAACGCCTACTTCGAGATGTCGCTGTGGGCCATGGCCCTGCGCCTCCCTCGGCTGGTGGCCTTCACCACGCGGCTGGCATGGCGAGCTGACCGCCGTGCCCTGTGGACGACCGGCGTCGGGACGCTCGCCCGCGGGATCAGCCAGGCCATCAGCCTGATCACGGTCAACGCGATCCTGGCCGCCGTGCTCGCCACCGGGGAGATCGGGCACCGCGTGCAGTCCGCGATCCCCGCCATGATCGGCGCGGCCGCCACCGGCATCCTCGGCGCCCTGGCCAACGCCGCGGCCACCTCGGGCTCGGGGCGGCTGGAGCCGAAGGTCGAGCGGGTCGCCACCGAGATGTACCTGACGCACGTGATCAAGGTGGAGCTCGCGGCCGTCGAGGACGCCGCCTTCCAGCGGCTGATGGACTCCGCGCAGTACGGCGCCCAGGCATCCCGCCGCATGGTCAGCGCCTGCACCGGAGTGGTCGGCTCCCTGATCTCCTTCGTCTCCGCCGCCGGGGTTCTCACCGTCCTCCACCCCGCGCTGCTGCCCCTGCTGCTGCTCATGACCGTGCCCCGCTCCTGGGCCTCCCTGCAGAACTCCCGCGCGAAATACAGCTCCTACCTGCGGTGGATGGAACACTCGCGGGCCGGGCGGCTGCTGAGCCAGACCCTGGTGCGCACCGGCCCGGCGCCGGAGATCCGCGTGCACGGTGTCGGCCCTTTCATCCTGGAGCACTTCCGGCAGATGTCGCAGGCCTCCGAGACCGAGCAGGCCCGCCTCGCGGCCGACGCCGCGCGGGTCCGGCTGATCGCCGCCGCGCTCACCGGCCTCGCCGCGCTCCTGACCTACGCGGCACTCGCCGGGCTGCTCGTCACCGGGGTGATGGCCCTGTCGGTGGCGGGCACCGCCGTCCTGGCCGTTCGCACCGGCGGGCAGAGCCTGTCCACGCTCGTCCTCCAGGTCAACAACCTCTACGAGGAAGCCTGTTACGTCCAGGACCTGGAGCGGCTGTTCGTCGACGCGGAGAAGTGGGCGATCCCCAAGGGCGGCCGGCCGGTCCCCCGCGGGCTGTCGCTGATCCGCTTCGACAACGTCACCTTCACCTACCCGACCGACAACGACGACGAGCCGGAGCAGGGGCCGGAGGGAGCGGCGGAGGACGAGCCGGAGGTGGAGCGGCCCGCGCTGAAGGGGGTGAGTCTGGACATCCCGGTCGGGAAGATCATCGCGCTCGTGGGTGAGAACGGCTCGGGCAAGACCACCGTCTCCAAGCTGCTGGCCGGGCTCTACCAGCCGGACAGCGGGCGCATCCTGTGGGACGGCGTCCCGGCCGGCGAACTCGACCGGGCGCAGCTCTTCGCCCAGTTCGCCGTCGTGGGCCAGGACTTCCACCGCTGGCCGTTCACCTGTCGGATGAACGTCGCGATCGGCCGTCCCGACCGCCCCACGGACCAGTCGGCGCTGGAGCGCGCGGCCGTCTACGCGGGGGCGGACTCGGTGGTGGACGAACTGCCCCGCGGCTGGGACACCCTGCTGAACAAGGGCTACCGGGGCGGGCATCAGATCTCCGGCGGCCAGTGGCAGAAGCTGGGCATCGCCCGCGCCCGCTACCGCGACGCCGAGATCCTCATCGTCGACGAACCCACCTCCGCCCTCGACGCGAAGGCGGAGCAGGACGTCTTCGAGCAGATCCACCGGCTCGCCGACACCGGTCAGACGGTCGTGCTGATCACCCACCGCCTCGCCTCCGTCCGCTACGCCGACCTCATCCACGTCCTGGACAAGGGCGAGCTGCGCGAGTCCGGCACCTTCGAGGAGCTGCTGTCCCCGAAGGCGGCCGGGGTGTTCCGCGAGCTGTACGAGATGCAGGCCCGCCAGTACCAGGACGCCCCCGTGCCGGGACCGCGTCGGCCAGCCGACGTGGAAGAAGGGAGCAACGCCCAGTGAGTACGGCCCCGGCGGGGCGGAGTCTGTGGCGGCATGGGGACTTCGTGCGCTACTGGTCGGCGTGCGCGGTCGACATCGCGGGCAGCGGCGTCACTGGGGTGGCGCTGCCGCTGATCGCGGTGGTCTCCCTGCACGCCACCGTGTGGGAGGTGTCGCTGCTGTCGTTCGCCGAGCGGCTGCCTCCCCTGCTGGTGGCTCTGCCCGCCGGGGCGCTCGCCGACCGGCACCGCAAACGCCCCTTGATGATCGGCGCGGTCCTCGTGTGCGCCGTCGCGTTCACCGCCGTCCCGCTCACGGACGCCTTCGGTCACCTGTCGCTGGAGCTGCTGTACGCGGTGGCGCTGGTGACCTCCGCAGCCAGCCTCGTCGGCTCCACCCCGCGGATCAGCTACTTGCCGTCGCTGCTGGCCGGCGAGCGGTTACTGGAGGCGAACGCGAAGATCGGCGTGGTCTCCTCCCTGGCCGACAGCGCCGGGGCGCAGCTCGGCGGCGCCATCGTCACCCTCCTCGGGGCCGCGCGCGCCGTCTGGTGTGACGTCGGCTCCTATGTGGCCTGCGCGCTCCTCCTCGGCAGCATCCGCGCCCCCGAACCGGCGCCCGACCCGTCCGCCCGGAAGGGCTCGATGCGTGCCGAGATCGCGGACGGCGTGAAGTACGTGTGGGGGCATCCGACGATCCGGCCGCTGCTGCTGACCGGCACCGTCTACACCGGCGTGTTCGCCGTCGTCACCACCTTGTGGGACGTGTACCTGCTGCGTGAACTGCACTACACCGCCGCCATCTTGGGCACTCTCCTCAGTGTGGCGGCCCTCGGCGGAGTCGCCGGCGCCGTCGCCGTCGAGCGGCTCGTGGACCGGTACGGGCCTGCCCGCGTCATGCTCACCGCCTTGGCCATCACCCCGTTCACCGAAGTGCCGCTGTTGTTCGCCGCGCCCGGCCGGACCGGGCAGGTCGCCATTGCTGCGGGGCTGTTCGTCCAGCTGGCGTGCGCCACCGTGCAGGGCTCTACCCAGCGCAGCATCCGCCAGGCCGTGTGCAAGCCCGGCATGCAGGGCCGCATGCTCGCCACCGGCCAGTGGATCACCTACGGCACGCGTCCGCTCGCCGCGCTCCTCGCCGGGGCGGCCGGCACGTGGCTCGGCCTGTGGACCACCCTCGCCCTGGGCACCGCCGCGCTCGCCATCCCGTTCCTGGTGCTCCTCGCTTCCTCGATCCGCACCATGCACCACATTCCCAGCCCTCCCTCTGCCTCTCGGCCGCCTCGTCCTGAAGGAGAACCGGCGTGACCATCGAGAACCCGGCCGACTACTGGGGAGGGCTGTGGACGGCGGGCCGTCGGTACAGCCCGCTCACCGAGCCCGAGACCGCGCTCCTCAACCAGCATGCTGGCCCGGGCCGAGGACGCCTCGCGCTCGACATCGGATGCGGCGACGGCGCACTGGCCCGCCATCTCGCCGAACTCGGTTACCAGGTCACCGGTCTGGACTGCACCCCGGCCGCCCCCGCCCTCGCCGAGCCGAACGACGGGCCCGTGCAGTACCGCTGCGTGGATATCGAGGCCGCGGAGCCGCTGCCCCTTCCGCAGCGGGCTTTCGCCCTGGTCACCGCACGACTCGTCTTCGCGTTCATCAAGGACAAACCGGCCTTCCTCGACCGCGTGCGCAGCCTCCTGGACTTCGGCGGCGTCTTCTGGGTGGTCACGCCCATGGCCGAACGGCTTCCTCCCGACCGGGCCTCGACCGGAATCACCAGCGCGGAGGAGGAGTTGCTGACTCGTCTGTGGGCCCATGCCCGCTCCATCGACGTGGGCAGCCTGCGCTGCTACGCCCTGCGGGCCTGGGGTGACGCCAGTATCGAGAAGAGGGGTTGTTGATGAACGACACGGCTGACCGCCAGGTGTGGACGGACTTCGGGCGCTTCCACCTCGACCGCGGAAGCAACCCGCCCGAACCCGAGCGCATCGACTGGGGGTTCTACGGCGACGGGCCCGGCGACGAAGTCCTCGGCGACCTCGCCGGCCGCCGGGTCCTCGACATCGGCAGCGGCACCGGCCGCTACGCCGTGCACCTGGCCCGCGCGTACGGTGTGGTGATCGACGCGGTCGACGGCTCGCCCACCCAGCACCAGCGGGCGATCGGCCGCTACGGCGAGCACGGAGAGGCGGGCGTGCGCTTCGTCCTGGCCGACGCCCTCGAGCACCTTCGCCAAGAGGGTGACCTGTACGACGTCGTGTACGCGATGCATTCCCTCGGCTTCATCGACCCGCACCAGCTCCTCCCGGCTCTCGCGCCCCGTGTCCGTCCCGGCGGACGGCTCGTCTTCTCCGTCCTGCACACCAACCGGGACGGTCTCGGCCCGTCCACGACGGTCAGCCCGCGCGACGAGGGCGTGCGCCTGGCCAACGAGGGCATGCTGACCACCCCGATGTGGGTCCTGACCCCCGCCCTGTGGGAGGACCTGCTCGTCGAGTCGGGGTTCCTCGTCAAGACCATCGACCTTCTGCCGTCGCCGAAGGACGACGACCCGGTTGTCTGCCAGCTGATCACCGCGCACCGCCGACAGCAGACCGTTCCTCGGGCCCGGGTGGCCAGCCGGCCGCGCAGCGCGAACCCGCCCGTCGCCCAGGCCGCTCTGGGGGTGTGCGTGATCGTCGTCGACGTTGAAGGGCGGGTTCTGCTGGGTCTGCACCGGTCCGGGGTCTGGGAGTGTCCTGGCGGGAAGATCAGCCCCGGCGAGTCGATCGAGGAGACTGCGGTCCGTGAGCTGCGCGAGGAGACGTCGCTGTCCGCGCGCGCGGAGGACGTGGAGGTGATCGCATTGCTGCTGGACGAGGTCGGCGGCACGAACCGGGCGACCGCCGTCGTTGTGGTCACCGTGTACGAGGGCGCCCCGGTGGCGGCGGAGCCGGAGCTGGTGAGCCGGTGGGAGTGGGCGCCGACGGCCGCGCTGCCGGGCCCGCTCTTCACTCCGTCCGCTCAGGCCCTGCGCGCCTGGCGGCCGGAGCTGCCCGTCGACCATCCGCCCGCTCACGTCTACCGGATCACTTCGGCGACCGCATAGTCAGCGGTCGGCCAGCGTCGCCCCGGGTTCGGTGCGGATCAGCGGAGAGACGCAGTAGCTACAGCGAAGGCCCCCATGCGCGTGGGGGCCTTGGCGTACCTCTTGGAAGGTGCTTTCAGCGTAACAGTCGCGACGCGGCGGCTTACGCCGCGCGCTCTCCGCCCGTGAGTGGCACGCCAGCCCCCTGGCCCTGGATCGGGCGTTCCTGCCGGTGAGACGCTGGAGCAGCGGCTACGCGCAAGGCGCCCGATGGGCGATTTGCGCTCACCAGGCCTCTCAGCTGGAGGTCTATATCCTGGTACCTCTTTCAGATGGCTAGGAGTATCCGGTGGAGAGGAAGAAGCCCCTGCTGGCGGGGCGGCAGGAGTTCGCGCGGCTGTACAACGTGACGGAGAACGCGCTGAACGTGAGGTGGGTCCCGCGGGGGCTGCTCTCGTATGACGCTGCCGTCATCGTCTCCGGGAAGTACGTGTTCCCTGGGGGCGTCGCCGTGGGGTTCGCTCTGCCGGAGGGTGCGAACGGCCGGCAGCTGGACAAGGCGGCGCTGGCCGAGCTGATGAAGGAGCAGGGCGCGACCTGGATGCCGGAGACGAAGGCCGAGCTGCCGAAGTTGATGGGCACGCACGAGTACGCGGAGCTGTACGGCACCCCGCACTCTCGGGTCGCGGGGTACGTGAAGGCGAATTCGCCGCTGGTGGTGAAGCCGGACTACTACGTGTCCAGCTCGCCGGTCTGGTTCGTGGACACGGTTCTCGCGTACGCCCCGGCGGCGGCCGCCGCGTCGCGTACGGGACGGTGGTCGATGTGCGAGGACGTGGCCGAGGCCCTGCGGTCGGGTACGTACGACGGGCCGGGTTCGGCGATTGTGGCGCGCGGCAAGTACGCAGCCAAGGCCGACTGATTCCTCGTGGGGAGCTGATTTGACCCCACCACCAGAGGTACTAGAATATTGGTAACGGGAGGGCGGCCGACGGCCGCCCATCCTCGTGTAGCAAAATATGTACCTGTTTCTCAGGAGGGGAGAGATGATGATGGAGTCGTTGCAGCTCGAGCTGCCCATCACGCCACTGCGCCACCCCGACCCGGTGGGGAGCGAGGTCAGCATCCAGGAACGATTCGAGGCGTTCCACGAGCTCAACCCGTGGATATGCGACCAGCTGGAGGCCCTGACGGCCGACTGCATCCAGCACGGCAGCAAGCGCGTGGGCATCGGGATGCTCTTCGAGGTGCTGCGCTGGCAGTACGGGCGCGCGACAGCGGGACAAGAGCCCTGGCGGCTCAACAACGACTTCCGCTCGCGCTACGTACGCCTCCTGCTCGAACGCCACCCCGAGTGGGCGACCGTGTTCGAGACCAGGCGCCTACACCGGCCCTGAAATAGGTATCTGTCTATCGAATACCTCTTGGAGATCTTTGTGAGCCCCACGTCCACCCCGAAGCTGCGCACCCGCAAACCGACCGGGATCATCCCCTGGCCGGTGATCCTCCTGGAAGGGGAGGAGAAGGCGGGCAAGTCGTTCGAGGCGGCCCGCTTCACCGGCTGCGAGAAGACCGGCCAGGCGTACTGGCTGGAGCTCGGCGAGGACACCGCCGACGAGTACGCGAACGTCCCCGGCGCCGATTACGTGATCATCGAGCACAACGGGACCTACCGCGACATCCTCGAACAGCTGGAAGCCGTGCACGCCGAGGCCAAGCGGGCCGCCGCCGCCAAGGAACCGCCGGTCGTGTTGGTCATCGACTCCATCTCGCTGCTGTGGCGGATGCTGGTGAACTGGACCCAGGAGCGCGGGCGCCGCAGCAATTCGGGGCAGAACAAGCTCCGGTTCGACCCTGACGCCGAGATCAAGCCCGGCATGAACCTCTGGAACGACGCGGTCGAGCGGTGGAATCGGGCGCTGTACCTGGTCCGCACGATGCCCGCGATCGTCGTACTGCTGGCCCGCGGCAAGGAGGTCACCGCCGTGGACGGCAACGGTGACCCGATCCCGAAGACGAAGACCTGGCGGGTCGAAGGCCACAAGCACCTTGCCTTCGACGCGAGCGTGTGGGTGCGGATGCTGCGCGGCGACGACCGCGCCTACGTGGTCGGCGCCCGGTCGCTGCGCTTCCAGGTCCCGCGCGAGGGCAAGCCGAAGCCCGTGGCGAACTTCTCGATCGAGCACCTGGTCTTCGACCTGCTGGGCTGCACCCCTCACACGCAGCCCCACCAGGCTCCCGAGCTGGCCGGCGATCTCACGCAGCCGTGGCTCAGGAAGGTCGAGAAGACCGCCAAGGAGGACGGCGTCGAAGGTCTGAAGAAGCTCTGGCCGAAGGTCGGGGCCGCGAAGGGCCTGTCCCGGGATGAGATCAACGTGATCCGGTCGGCGATCGAGCGGGCGGCAGCCGACCTGCAGAACCCTCGCGAGATGGGCGACCCCATCGCGGACCCGACGAGCGAAGCGGCCAAGCTCCGGGCGGCTGCGGCCGCGCAGCAGGAGCAGCAGAGCGAGCCGGACCCGTTCGACGACGACCCGGACTGGATGTCGGCCAGCTGACCCGCCCCGTCTTCGCCGGGCCCGCCTGCGCGGGCGGGCCCGGCGGTACCTCTTGGAGTTCTTTCCGTGACCGCAACAACCCTTACCCCGGGCGCCCCCGGATCGATCTGGACTGCCGCCACGGCTGTCGATGAGCGGCGGCCCCGTTCGCGTCAGACCCAGCTGGGCGCCTCGGACACCGTGTGTCAGCGCCGTGCCGGCTACGTCGTGCACCAGGTGCCGCGCACCGATACCCCCGATACCCGGGCCGCGATCTTGGGCACCTACATCCACGCCGGGCTGCTGGAGTCCGCGCGCACCGAGTTCGGCTGGCTGGTCGAGCGGGCGGTGCGCGACGGCCAGATCCGCGGCCACATCGACGTCGTACAGCTCGACGAGGCGACCGCCGCCCGGCTGCCGAAGCGGCACCGGCCGGTGGAACCCGCCGAGGTCTTGACCGTCGAGGACGTGAAGACGAAATCGCTGCGGGTGTGGGACCGGGTGCTGCGCTACGGTCCGACGGCCGCCGAGATGCGGCAGGTCCTGCTGTACGCGGACCTGCTGAGGACCGTGGGATTCGCCGACGTCGCCGGGCAGAGGTACCTGCACCGCATCGGCCCCATCGACGTGAAACGCATCCGGTTCCGGTTCATATGCCGGGACACCGGCGAAGAGCATGTCGACGAGATCGGCTTCGACCCGTGGCTGGCGGATGAGGCCCGCTGGTGGGTGGACCGGGTCATGGAGGCCGATTCCCCGGAAGAGCTGACGCGCGACCACGACGGTCCGGGGCTGGAGACGAAGACGTTGTGCGACTACTGCCCGTGGGCCTCGAAGTGCTGGGCCGGAGCCGCCCCTGGCGTGCCCGCGCAGACGATCCTCGTGCACGACGACAAGGACCGCGAAGCCGCGCTTGAGGAGTACGTGAAGGCCCGGGAGCGGGCCAGCACGGCGAACAAGCGGCAGAAGGTGCTGCGCGCGATGCTCGCCGCCTCGCCGGAGGGCGTGTACGGGGCGAACAGGCTTGCCTGGAAGGGCGGCAACGCGGTCGAGGAGACCGACGTCCAGGCGCTCATCGACAAGTTCGAGAACGCCGACCTCCCGGTGCCCATGACCCCGGACGTGGACGCGATGGTGCAGACGGCCCGGCTGGCCGGCGTCGCCGTCCCGCTACGCAAGGCCGCGGGCCAGAAGACCTCGCGCACCATCAGCGTCACACGCGCACCCAAGGTCGCCTGACGCCCTCAACTTCTCGACCCCGCACGGGCCGTGCGGGGTCATCTCCCTGTTCCGCGCACCGCTCTTGGAGACGCACCCCGTGACCATTCTGCGCCGCCAGCTTTCCTCCGGCTTCGCCGTCCTGCCGACCGCGACGTTGGAGGACTCCCGCTTGTCCTTCCGGGCTCGGGGCATCCTGGCCTTCCTGATCGCCAAGCCGGACGACTGGGAGGCCCGCACCGAGGCCATCGCCCGCGCGGGGAAGGAGGGCCGGGACGCGGTCCGGAAGGCCGTCCAGGAGCTGAAGGTCACGGGCTACTACCGGGTGGTGGACGACCGCCGGGGGGACGGCACATTGCGCTGTTACACCGAGGTTTTCGACACGGCTCAGGAATGGGTGGCCGAGGAGTACCGCGAGAAGGAGGCGCGTCGGCTCACCCGCAAGGCGGCCCGCCAGATCGAAGAGGAAAAGGAGAACGAGGTCACCGAAGACGGAATATCAGGCGTCGGTGAACCAGGCGCTGGTGAACCGGTCTCCGGTAAATCAGGCGTGATTACTAAGACCCAGACCAAAATCCCCCCTACCCCCGCCGCTGACGCAGCTGGGGAGCCCGCTGCCGCTGATGCCGAACCGATGCCGTCGAACGGTGAGGGGGGCGAGGCGCCTGCCGATGCTGGCACCTCTGCCGCTGAAGTCCCTACCTGCCGCACGCACCGGGATGGCCCGGGCCGGTCCTGCCGCGCATGCGGAACGAGCCCGCGGGCGCGCGCCCAGCAGGACAGGCAGGCAGAGAAGGAGCGGCGCAGAGCCCGGGAGCAGGAGGCGGATGCGCGGCTCCTGGCCGAGGTGCAACGCGACGGGAGGATGCCGGAAAGCATGCGGGAGACGTGGGAGCGCGCGAGGGAGCTGGTGAGACAGCAACGGCTGGAAGTACCTGGGGGCGGCAACAGCAGGCCATCCTCGTCCCCTCGGCGCTAAATATGTATCTGCCTCATGCATTGCAGATTTGCCCACCCTTACGCGAGGTACTAAAATATCGTTATGGGCGAGAGGGGGGCAGCCCTCCCCTCATGGCCGCCATCACCCAAGCCGAAGGCGCAACCACCCCACCGGGCGAGCACCCGGCAAGCCTGCCGCAACTTGACTTAAATATGTAGCTGTCTATAAAAGAGGTTGATGTGATGCTGAATGCTGCTGACGTCGTGGCCGCGATCCGCGCCGCGTACGGGCCGGACGAGCACCAGGCCGTCGAGATCTACGGAGACGTGATCGACGCTCTCGAAGGGGCGGGATTCCCCGCCTACGTCGAGACGCGCGGCGGCCTCGCGATCTGCGCGCTCACGCCGGACGGCTCGCTCTTGACGGTCGCGAGCGAGGACGCCCTTCCTTGGGACCGCGACAAGCTGGCCGGGTGGCACCTCGCCCACACGGCGGAAGACGAGCCGGGGACACCGTGGCGCTGCATCGTGCACGACGACGTGACAGCCGGCCACAGCGCCGGATCCGAGGGGATCGAAGCGGTGGTCGCCGCCGCTGCCGCCCACTTCAAGACCTGTCCCCACCGGTCGACGGAAGCCGAAGACCATCCTGGGGAGCCCACAGGCAACGACGAGTCGTCAGCCCTGCCGCACGGCGTGCACTGCACGGGCTGCGGTAGCCCCCAGGTCGCTTTCACGGTCCGCGGGTGGGCCAACTGCCGTGCGTGTGGCTTGGGTCAGGAGTCCGGTGCCGCCATGCTCTGCCACGCCTGGTGCGAAGAGTGCGAGGCGGCGGCGCTGTGACGGACGACGACTTCGTGATGGCGGTGCGCGGTCTCTTCGACGATCCCGCTGCCCTGCTGGACGCCCTCGACTGCGAAGGCGCCAAGGGGCTCGCGGGCTGGGGTACAGGGCTGTTCGCCCAGCATGACGGCCAACTGTCCTTCCGGCGGCTGGACGACGAGCCGGACGCGGGGGCCACGGCCTGGTGGAGAGCGACCTCGGGCGGCTTCAGGTACGAGGTCAGCGTCGCTCCGCGGCCGCGCGCCCTCGACGTGTCATGGGGCGAGGTGTCCGCCTACCTGGCCGGCCGTGCAACGCCTGTGCGCTATGCGCGACTGCGCGCGGCCGTCACGGCTGTGCAGGAGCACGACCGCGCGTACGTCCCGTCGTTCGCGCCGTTCCGCACAGCCGAGGTGTGGGCTGAGGTCTTCTGCCGCCCGTGGTCCAGAAGGGCCAGCGAACTTCAGCTCGCCGCCACATGCGCCCGTGACGCGATCGCCCCCGCCGCCGTCCCGCACCCCGCGCTCTTCTGACTGCCTGAACCAAAGAAAGCCAGCCCCGTGATCACCTCAACCACGTCCGCCTTGTGGACCGACAACGCGCCGTGCGCCAGCAACGCCGACTACGTGCCCGACGAATCCCTCATGCGGGGCCCGAAGGGAAAACTGCTGGACGCCTGCGCGCCGTTGATGCAGACGTGCGCGGATTCCTGCCCGTACGTGAGGGCGTGCTTCGAGCGCGTACGGCCGAGGGAGGGCTTCGACGGTGTCTGCGCGGCACGGCTATGGGTCGACGGCAGGATGATCGCGAAGGCCGAATCGGCCCCCGATGTGCCCGCACTTCCGTCGCTGGCCGGGATTTGCGGAGAGGTGACGGGGCGACGTCGGCATGCGGCATTGGGTGAGCCGCTGTGTGGGAAATGCCGAGATTCCCTAATGCGCGCGAGCTCACGAAAGGCAGGGCGCGCCAATATCCGCAAGCGGCCCGAGTCAGCTGGCCAGCTTGCTTCTGCCTAGCGAAGCACAGTCCTCTGACCTGCGGGAACGCTTTGACCCCACATTGCGAAGGTACTAGAATATTGCTATGAGAGGGAGGGACTCCCCCCTCCTCAGCCACAGCCAACTACCGAAAGAGCGCAGGCAATTCACCGTGATCCACAAGACGCTGGAAGACAACACCTTTTGGCTGGCGATGGCGTACGAAATCCCCGAGCGCGTCGCAGAACATGCGGTTCTCATGCATGACGAGGTCGAGCAGATCGTCTGGCGCGCATACGCCGCCCGTCACAGCAAGGACGGGAACGACATACAGGCAATGGAGACGTGGCGCCTCCACCTCGGCCCTCAGGATTTCAGGGACTTGGAGGAGATCAGCGTCGACATGGCGACTCGGCTGTGCCGGGAGTCCTGCCGACGCCCCGGCCACGGACAGTACAAGCGCCGCCGACCGCGCGTGGTGACCACCGGCCGCCCGCGCGTCACCATCCGCTAACCCCGCACCCACGGACCGCCTCGTCGAGGCGGTCCCGGGAGTCGCCCCTCAACGCGAGGAACCGCCGTGCTCACCCGCCATCTGCCGCTCGCGGTGGTCGCCGACATCATCAACGAGCTCGACCTCACACCGCAGCAGGTCCGGCAGACCACCGCCTCTGTCCTGCACATCGTCCACCGTGCATGGCGGCACCGTCCCATCTCCCAACAGGACCGGTCCTTCGAGGAGTTCGCCGACAGAATCCCGAGGTGCCACTGGCCGCTGATGTTCGAGGCGTGCGCCCTCGGGCACCTTGGTCGCCGCCACGAAGCCCACGTCCTGGCGCAGGCCGCACAGGTTCTCGAGGGCGCCCGGAGCGCCGGCACCCGCCCCAACGGAGACCTTCCCCTTGCCGCGGCCGCCTGACCTCGCAGGCTCCCCGAGAGCGCCGCGAGCCCCACCTTCTCCGCACACCACACGGACAGTGTTCGCTTCAACATGCATGGAAGACCCATGAGTTCATCGAAGTACCCCCTCGGCAGCCACGTCCATTTGCGGCAGACCAATGGCCAGCCTGTTGCCGACGGCGACGGCGCGCCCGCGCGGTTCCGGATCACCGCGATCGACAGAGTGCCGCGCAGCGCCATCTGGTACCGCCTGGCCAGCAAGAACCGGACGTTGCAGAAGGTGTTCGGCGGCTGGTACACGCCTGATCGGCTCACCCCGGCGACACCGGCGATGCCCAAGCTCGCCACGCAGGCGCCGCTGCGCGCCCGGCGCAGGGTCGGCCTGTTCGTCGGCATGGACGGCGCCGTGGAGGAGCTGCACCTGCCGCACAACTACGTCGGCCAGCAGCGGCTCTTCTACAAGATCACGGGCACGATGGTCCGCTCCCCGATACCGGCCGGCGACCGGGCTTTCTGCGTGGCCGGGAGGAACACGGGGCTCCTGTCGTTCAATCCGGCCGCCACGCGGGCCCTGGCCGCGCTGGAGGGCAGTGCCGCGCGCCGGGTCTATGGCAGCGCGATCTTCGTAGGGCCGCTCTGCCGGGGCGACGCCTGGGACGGCCTGCCCAGCGACGTTGCCGCGATCATCCGCGCCGAAGCCGCGGACCGGCGGGGGCCTCGCCGCTGAAGGTCGGCGGCACCCCGCAGGGGTCCGCATGCGCCGGGCACTGCGGCCCGGCGTGCCTGGTGCGGACATCCGGCGTCACCTCCGAATCTACCGACACCTCCCCTCTGACCTGCGGAAACGGAGTTGACGCCCCCCTGAAAGGTACTAGAATATTGGTATGAGTTGAGGGAAAGCCCTCACTAAGAAGAAGGGCCCCTCATGAATCGCGACCAGACGCTCAGCCGCCGCCGCTGGAAGATCAGCTACACCTACGACTGCACCTGCGACCCGCGCTGCTACTGGGCGAAGAACGGCCGCCACTCGCAGGCGACGTTCCTCAACAACGGCGAGCAGGAGCACGGTGCGGAAGTCGCAGCCGAGATCACGGCGCGCGCCTACAAGCACGTCAACATCGCGGACATCAAGGTCTGGCGGGAGTCCCCCGAAGAGCGCGACACCCGCATGAAGCAGATGCGGAAGGCCGAGGCCGACGAACGGCGCGGCATCCACTGGAACATGGGCGGCGCGAACTAGCCGCCTCCCCTCCGGGGCCCGGTCCGCTCACGCCGGACCGGGCCCCGCCTCACGCCGCCTCCGGCCCGGCCACGGGCCCGGCGAGCGGGCCGTGCGACGCCGCCGATCGGCCACGGCCACCCCTCTTCTTTCCCTCTTTCACCGAACGGAGCTTCGCCATGCCCTCATACAAGCCGCTCGACCGCGTCAGCGTCCTGTACTGGTCGGCCACACACGGCACGGCCCTGGCCCTGGGCCAGCGCGTCGAGAAGGTCGAACCGCACGAGCGCCACGGCCAGCGCGTATGGGTCTCGATGCCCGACGACGCCGCCGAGCCCCTGGCCGACTACTACGCCGACTCCGACCACATCGAGCACATGGAGGCCGACCCGATCGGTCGGCAGTCCCCCGGCTACCTCTACATCAACCTCTTGTGGTTCTTGAAGGTCGCCGCGAACGACTCCACGGGCCCGCGCCTCGTCAACGGTCAGACCGTCGAGGTCCCGTACACGGTGGAGGAGCGGGTCGACGCCGCCGCCCGGGCCGCCCTTTACATCAGCGCGCTGCGCCACGCCGACCCTCGCCTCTTCGCCCGCTGGGAAGCCAGCGAAATCGAAGTCGCCCACCCCTGAACCATCCTCTCGCCCCGCCGTCTCGGCGGCGGGGCGCCACCGAAAGGCCCCACCCCGTGTTCGACTCCCACTGGCGCGTCACCCTCCAGTACGGCAACCGCATCTGGACGTATTCGTTCCCCCTGACCCTGGTGACCTTCCGCCGGTCCGACGCTGAACTGCGGGCGCGCATGCTGCTCAGCAACAGCACCCCGGAGTTCGCCTCCCTGCCTCGGGAAGCGGTGCGTTGCCTGAGCGTCCGGTACGAGCAGGACGTGTTCTGCCGCGAGCGGGCCACCGCCTGGGTCGCGCTCAACGACTGCGGCGCGATCCGCGACCAGTACACCCGGCATCTTCTGGGCCCCGGAGACACGCCGCGCGACGACGGCTGGCGCAGCGAACTCCGAGACGTCCACCAGTCCTACCGTGACCGCGTCATCGGCCACGGCCGCACCCGCGAAGAGATCCTCACGGACCTCGACGACTCCCCGGCCGGCTTGGACCTGCGCCTCTACACGTCCGACGGCGTCGTCTGCTGGAACGACGTGTTCGCCGACATCGCGAAGGCGGCGATGAGCGAGTGGCGGTTCACGCCGTACGGCGTGCTGTGGATCGACAACGGCTGACCGGAACGATGCGTACCTTCCGTCACCCCGACGAGCGGCCGGAGGACTCGCCGGCCGCCCCCGACGCCCCGTTCGGATACGGGCGCTCCGAGCACTCCGGGCGCATCGTGCACATCCTCGCCGAGGGCTGGCGGTACTCCCTGTGGCCCGGCAACCCCAACTCCCTCTGGGCCGAACACCGCGAGCCCGAGCACGTCATGTCCGCGTGGGCCCTGTGCGGGCGCGCCGTGCAGTGGAAGGCCGAGCCGCCCTCGGCCCCTCGCCTGATGTGCCGCGTCTGCCGCATGCCCGCTGACCAGCGCGCCCTGCAGCTCACCCACCTGCTCCCTGTCCCCGATGAAAGCCTCCGATGAGCACCGCGACCGACACCCGGATTCCCTCCAACCACCTGTTCAACGGCGGCTGTGGCGACATGCTCGGCTTCGCCAAGGCGGGCTTCCGCCCCCAGTTCGGCGCCAACCATGACCGGGCGGCCGTCGCCACGGCACGAGCGAACTTCCCCGGCGTGCGAGCCCGTCAGGAGAACATCCACAGCCTCGACATGAGGCAACTGCCCGAAGCCCGAGCACTCGTGGGCTCGCCGATCTGTTTTGAAGCTTCTCCCAATGGCGGCCAAGCGACCCCGCGGACGCAGTTGTCACTGGACGACGCCGCCGAGGACGGCGAGTCGACCCCCGTGGCCTGGCCCCTCACCCGAGCGACCGCATGGGATCTTCTGCGCGCTACCGAAGTCGCGGTGGCCGCCCGACGCCCGTACGACGTGATCGCTGGCGAGAACGTGCCGGGCTTCGGACTGCGATGGCCACTGTTCAACACCTGGATCAGGGCGTTCAACGACCTCGCCTACACGCCGTTCCTCACCTCTGTCGACGCCGCGCACCTGGACGCCGGGGACCTTGGCCAAGCCCCGCAGCATCGCCACCGTTTGCTGTTCGCCTTCGTCCGCAAGGGCCTTCCGGCTCCGGACCTTCGCCCCCGCCCTGTGTCCACCTGCCCACACTGCGGCCCCGTGCGCGGCGTCCAGCGATGGCAGACGGATAGCCGACGCCGCGTCGGCACCTACGGCACCTCGTACATCTACGTGTGCCCGAACCGCAGGTGCGGGCACCAAGAGGTCAAGCCGGTCCTGCGTCCGATCCGGGACAGCATCGACTGGAGCCTTCCGACCCGCAGGGTCAGCGCGGGCAAGCCCGGCAACGCGTTCCGCCCGTACGCCGCTGAGACCGTCCGCAAGGTCGACCTCGGCCGGGCCCGCTTCGGCGGCGAGCCGTTTATCGCGATCCTGCGCAATCACTGCGTCGCCCAGTCCCTGGACGAGCCGATCGGCACGGTCACGGCCGCGGGCACCCACCACATGCTGGTGATCCCCGGAGACTCACTCGGCGACTGCCGGGTGCGCATGCTCAGCGTGCGGGAGCGGGCCCGCGCCCAGACCTTCCCGGACAGCCACTACTTCCAGGGCACGGCCACGGAACAGACCCGCCTCGTCGGCAATGCCGTACCTCCGGCCGTCGGCAGCTGGTTCGCCCAGCGGATCGCCGCCGTCCTGTAACCCCGCCGGCCGGACGACGGCCGCCCTCTTCATGGAGACACCTTCGATGACAATCCTTTCCCCGAACACGCCCGAGCCCGAGGACACCGCGCTGCGCGCGGCCACCGAGGCCGCGACCCTGCGGGTCCGCAAGCAGCTGCCGATGGCCGCCCTGCTCCTCGGCGACGGCCAGCACTTCGTCCAGTCCGAGTGGAGCAACGTCAACGAGCCCGAGCCCCCGCTGCGGACGTGGCCCCGCCGGGATGCCCTGCTGGAACTGGCAACAGTCCTCGCCCACGGCCAGCCCGTACATAAGCGCGGCCTGCTCGTGCACTACCAAGGCGGCCCGTTCTGGGCGCCGCGCAGAATCGAATGGGCACCGAAGTCCCCCAATCCGACGGTTGGTCACTTCCCTCGGCGGGGCAACATCGGCCCGATCACCCGGGCGGCGCTGCGCGTCCTCCTCGACGCCGGGCTCACCCCTGCGCAGTGGGGGGTCGAGGTGGAGCCGGACAGATACGCGGTGGAGCAGCACGGCTTCGCGGTCGGCGGGGAGTCGGTGTACCGGTGGGGCAGCGTCGACGTCGACTTCATCGGGCTGGCCATGGTCGAGCAGCACGCCCTGGTGCCGGGGGTGCTCACGGCCGCCGGCTGGTCGGTGACGAGTGATGGCCCGGAGAACTTCGACGCGTGGGTAGCCGTTCCGCCCGGTCAGGAAGGCGTACCTGGGGTGGTGGTTCAGGCCCGCGCCGAGTTGCTGCACCGGGGCCTGTGGGAGCCGATCGATCACCTCATGGGGTTCAAGGCGTCCGCCGGCAAGGAGGAGCATCAGGTCCTGGTCGAGCTCGCCTTCGCCGACGGGCGGGGCCTGATCGACGACTGCACGTTCGATGAGTCGCAGGTGCGCCGGAGCGTCATGGCTGACCTGCTGCATCGCTACGCGGTGGCGTTGGGGTCGGCTGGCTGGACGAAGCTCGACAGCGGTTCCAGCTACGCGGTCTTCCGGGTGCCGTCGCTGGAGTAGGCCCGGGGCCCCGGGACGGTCATCGAGCCGGGGGCGCTGCGCTGGTCGGGGATTCAGTTGGAACCCGACGCCCAGAACGCATCAAGTCGGTGCACTACAGGGGGTGTTGGCGATTACACAGAGTTGACGCCCCCCGTAAAGGTACTAGAATATTGGTATGAAGGAAGGGGGAACCCCCTTCAAGACCACCTGAACTACCAGAAGGCACCCGTGATCAGCACCCCCGGACACAGCACCACCCCCGCCCTGCCCTGGGGAAGTCGCGTACTGCGCCCCTCAGATGGCCGCTACGGCACCGTCATCGCCTACGACTCCGGCCTTCGCATGGCCATCCAGTGGGACCGGGCCTTCATCCCCGAGTCTCGCCACTACTCCCTCGACGAGCTGACGGCGCTCTGCTTCCAGGCTTTCCCCGCTGTTACCCACTGCTCGGACTGCGGCTACACCGTCGCCGACGACGAGATCGACGACGGTTACACCGCCTGCTGTAACGAGGGAGCATGCGGCCCGTGCCCTGCGGTCAACGGCGCCTACCAGTGCGGCACCGAGGCGCCCACCGACGACGCCGCATAGAGCGCCAGGAGCTCCGGCCCGGGGCGTGACCCCCACCGCGCCCCGGGTCGAGCCGCCTTCCTTCTTCGCCCCACCCCCTTGAGGGCGCACCCGCCCGCGCCGACACCTTCCACGCCACCTGAGCCGCCACCGCCCCGCTCTGTCGGGGCGGCCCTCAGCACACCCACCGCCGACTACATGGAGTGATTCGACGATGACGCAACTCGACCTGTTCTCCAGCCTCGAAACCCCCGACGAGCCGTCGCGCCCCAGGGCAGCGGCGAAGATCCCCGCCACCTTCGCCAGCTCCAAGCCGGCCACCGCGCCGCCGACCCCGGCCATCAAGCCCGCTGCCACTCCGGCGCCCGCCGCTTCAGTCCGCACCCTGCGCCCCCGCCTGCCGAAGAACCCCCACGAGGCGGCGCTGCGCCTCGCCGAGGCCGTTTCCTCCGCCTGGCACACGCAGCACGGCGGCACCGCTATCGAGGTGCCCATCGGCATCGTCGCCGCCCTCGCCCTCATCCGCCCCAAAGACCCCAAGGGCCCTGACCTCGCCCGGCAGATCCTCAACCAGGACGACGGCCAGCTGATCAAGATGTACCGCGAGATATGGGCCGGTCACTGGATACAGCGCCCTGACCTCATCGACCGCGCCCGCATCCTCCACGAGTGGCTTAACGACGACGAGCACGACAAGCACCGCCTATACGTCACCCGTGCCGTCACCCAGGCTGCGCTGCGGAACGGGATCTTCGACCTGACCGGCCACGACGACCCCTACTTCCGCGCCGCGACCGACGCGCTGTCACCCGTCATGGCTCTCACCCGCTCTGTCGGCGCGCAGAAGGGGCTGGGCGAGTTCCACACCCCCGCGCCCGTGGGCGAGATGATGGGCTACGTCGTCTTGGCAGCAGCTGGCTTCGCGGCGAAGGACCCGAAGCCGGGAGAGCACATTCACGACCCGGCGTGCGGCAGCGGCGGTCTCCTGCGCGCAGCCGCGCAGAGCCTGCGCGAACGCGGCATCGATCCGGCGTCCATGCGCTGGTCGGGCGTCGACATCGACCCGATCGCCGCCGCCTGTACGGCCGTCAACGCCATCGTCTGGGACCTCGGCCCCCGTGTAACCGTTGCCTGTGCCGACACGCTTACCCGCCCTAACGTCGTCGAGGAGGCCATGGCTGAAGCGCGCGCCGTCATCGAGCACCGCGACCAGCTCTTCGGCCGAGCCGCCGTGATCGGCGCAGTGCGCAAGGCCCAGCGCCTCTTCGACCGGGTGGTGGCGGCAGCGTGAGGGTCGTCAGCTACGGCGGCGGCGTGCAGTCCACTGCCCTCCTCGTCCTGGCTGCCCAGCGCGAGATCCCGTACCGCACGTTTCTGTTCGCGAACACGGGCGACGACAGTGAGGACCCCCGCACCCTGAACTACGTCCGCCACATCGCCGCTGGCTACGCGGCCACGCGCGGCATCGACCTGCACATCCTGGACCGCCGCAAACGCTACGGCGAGCTGGAAACCCTGTGGGGGCGCATGATGCGCCGCGACTCCCGCGCCCTGCCCATACCCGTACGTATGAGCAACGGCAAACCTGGCAAGCGCAGTTGCACGAAAGACTTCAAGGTCCAGGTCATCGGGAAGTGGCTGAAGTTCCACGGCGCGAGCGCCGACAACCCCGCGGACGTCGGCATCGGCATCAGCCTCGACGAGATCGGGCGGGCCACCAATCGCCATAGCGAACCGTACGAGCGCATCCACTACCCGCTGCTCGAACTCGGGCTCCGCCGCACCGACTGCATCGAGATCATCCGCAAGGCCGGGCTGCTGGTCCCCAACAAGTCCGCGTGCTTCTTCTGCCCCTTCAAGTCCCGGAACTCCTGGGCCAAGATGCACCGCGACCGCCCGGAGCTGTTCCGCAAGGCGTGCCACCTCGAAGACATGCTCAACATCCGGCGCCGGCACGACCGCAAGGACCCCGTCTTCCTCACCAGCACGGGCCGCCCCCTGCGCGAGGCCGTCACCCGCGCCCAGGACGAACTCCCCATCGATGTCGGCTGCGACTCCGGCTGGTGCATGACCTGACCGGTCGCCCGACCACCACCCCATCAACACCACCCACAGCAAGAAGGACAGCTTCGCCATGCCCAAAACCACCGCCCTGCACATCGCCGTCGACGGCACCCTGACCGAACTCGACCTCACCGAGCATCCGGGGCAGCAGGCCAAGGCCCTCGCCCGAGCCCTTCTCGACGCTCCCGAGGTCATCGCGTACGTCCACCGTCCCTCGGGCTGCCTCGCGGTGATCGCTGGCCTGAACCGCGCACGGTCACTTCCGAACTTCCACGCCGGGATCGCGCTGGAAGACCTCTCAACCGAATTCCACGACGCGATGGGCGCGGTCGTCTTCACCGGCTACCGCCACAGCGGCGACCTCGTCGCCCTCCCGGCTGACGCCGACAGCCTCATCCGCAACGTCTGCCCCCGCATAACCAACTGACCCACCGCAGCCTCCGGGGCGGCGCCGGCCGCCGCCCCGCCGCACCACCGAAAGAACAGCTCCGTGAACGTGAACTACAGCCGCGACGCCATCCGTGAACTCCTGGAGATCGTCGGGCACCCGCTGCCTCGCTTCGACATCCTCCAGCACCTCGTCTGGGCCGCCGGCACAGCCACCGTCGTCGCCCACCCAGAGCTCGATGACCTCTACGACGCGAAGATCGTGGGCAAGTCCTGGGTTTTCTACGACAACTTGGACACCATGCGCGCCGACGGCGACCTGGTCCTGTTGCGCACCCCTGAATGGCGCCGCATCCTCGGCCTCCGCTTCAACCCGCAGCTGCGCATCCACACCCAGCGCGGCGGCAGCTACTGGTACGCCACCCGGGAACAACACGAACGCTGGCTGGCCGAACCCGACCACCCCGCTCAGGTCCTCGCCCAGATCCAGGCCCGCCTCGACCCCAACGGCGCGCTGCCGCATGTCTCCGTGCCCCGTACGGACCTCGCGTTCCTCTTCAAGCTGGCCGAAGAGCACACCCGGCTCCGCCCGCCGTCGGCCGCCCCCTCCGGGCCGAGCCAGCACAGCGGCATGACGGCCGACCGCATCTCGGAGATCCGCTCCGTGGCCGGTTCAGAGTTCCGCGACTGGGAGTGGGCCGACACCGTCATCGACGAACTCCTCCGCGAAGTCGAACGCCTCAGCCCCTTCAGTACTGGCAGCAGCTGACCGCACGGCCATCCGACCACTTCACCCACGTCCTGCCACATCCGGAGAAACCGTGCAGAACAGCGAACCGGCAACCACGCCCTTCATCGTCACCATGCCCCTGCCCGACCCCCTGCCCGCAAGCGAGCTCCATGTAGGCGACACCTTCGCCTTCCCTGAGGACCCGACCCCGCTCACCGTGCTCAGCGCACGAGCCGACAGCCGCTTCAACGGGTTCCGACTCCTCCACGTCGACGGCTCCGACCTACCCCTGTGCATCCGTGAGACCGAGGACGTCCGGCCACTGCGCATGCCACGGACCTTCCACCTGCCCTGCCTCATGTGCGGCACCGAGACCCATTCCAGTCTCGACCTCGCCACCGACGGGGAACCGAAGATCCTCGTCTGCGCCCGGCACTGACCGCCTCCGAGCTGGCGGGGCCGCCCCCAGCGGCCCCGCCCTCCACACCTACTTCGAAGGACCTCAGATGGCCGCGCCTGCAACAGAACGCCGCATAGCCGCGAACAGCTTCACCTTCACCCTGCACACCACCAACCGCGCCACCCTCGGCATCACCATCAACCACACCGGAGACGTTGTCGTCCGCGGCCCCCACGGCACCACCGACGAGCAAGCCATCGACCTCGTCCACCGACGCCGAGAATGGATCTACCGCCAGCTGAAGCACTTCAAAGAGACCGCCCCCGACAGCCACGCCAAGGAACTGATCGGCGGCACCGGGTTCGCCGTCCTCGGCCGCAACCACCGGCTGCGTATCGTCGCGGACGCCGACCAGGAGCAGCCGCTCGTCCAGCACCGGTGGAGCGAGAGAGGGCCGTGGCTCCACATGCGCAGCACAACGGCCCGCAGCACGGAGGCAGCCCGCGAAGAGCTGATTGCCCTCTACGCGCGCACCGGCCAGGAGTGGCTGGACGCCCACGCCCCCTCCATCACCCAGCAAACGGCCACCCCCGACCTTCCGGTGAAGATGTCCACCCGCATGCGCACGAAGTGGGCCTACCTCCACCCGACTCGGGGGCTCACCCTCCACTGGGCCACCGCCCAACTGTCCACGGTGCACATCCGCGAGCTGATCCACCGCACGCTCGGCCTGCACAGCGTCACCCACAACGTCCTGTACGAGCGAGCCCTTCGTACCCTGTGGCTCGGTGACCTCCAGCCGCACCGCGCCCTCGCCCCGACCACCCAGCCGTGCCGGGCATGCAGCGCGGCCGTCAATACCCCCCATGCAGAGAACTGCTCCTCGGCCCTGTGCGCCCGCACCGGCCGCCAGCGCAGCGACTGCGGACACCCGGACGCCGCCTGCAACACCGTCTGGAGCGGCCAGCACCCGCACCTCGCCGCGTGCATCGAGTACGGCTTCTTCTGCCGCGCGACGCCCGACGGGTACGAACCGTGCGACGCCCACGACCCCCAGGCGCAGCCGGACTACATCCGCGTGTACCGAGAATGCCGGTGGTCAGCCGCAGAGCAGCGCATGATCCTCGACGCCTGACCGGCTGCCCGGATTCCCGTGTGGTGGAGCGGCGAAGTACCGGTCCACCACACGCGGCGGCACTCCCGGCCGCCGGCCACCGCTCAGGCTCCGAGCAGTTCCCACAGCGAGGCGGTCGACACCTTCGTGGAACCGCCCAGCGGCAGAGTCCGCACCGGGAACGTGCCCTCTTTGATCAGCCGGTAGGCGGTGGTCCGCCCGATGCCCAAGGCCCGTGCGGCGGTCACCACGCTGACCAACGGCGGCAGCTCCCGCAGCTCCTCCCAGGACATCGCAGCGCCCTCGTGGGCGCCCTCAACCACAGAAGCGGCAGATGTACTCATAGGTGGTCAAACCAATCTCCCCGCGCCACCTGACCGAAAGAATACGGCCACAGGCGGAAAATCACGCTCGATACCGAAGGATCAGGCAGGACCCGGCACACCTGGAACACGTGGGGAGTCCATGCCCGAGATCAGCTACTACAAGCGGTGCACCTGCCGAGTGCCCAAACTCGACGCCGACGGCAACCCGGTCCTCAAGGCCGACGGAAAGCCGCACCTCAAAGAACTCGGGGCAAGCTGCCCAAACCTGCCGAAAAAGAAGCACGGCTCCTGGTACTTCTTCATCGAGCTCGAACCCGATGCCAGCGGCGAGCGCCGCCGGGTGCGCCGAGGCGGCCACCGCACGAAGGGCGACGCCGAGGACGCCGCGGACAAGGTCATCAAGGAAGCCGACCAGGGCGTCGACGTGCTCTCCAACGAGACCGTCGGCGAATACCTGGCCCGCTGGCTCAAGAGCAAGAGGAGCCTCGCCCGCACCACCTCCAAGGGCTACCAGGAACACATAGACCTCTACCTGGTCCCGCACCTGAGCCGGTACCGCCTCCGGGACCTGCGCGCCGACCACATCGACAAGATGTACGACGCCATCCAGAAGGAGAACGCCGAACGCCTCCTCCACCACGCCCGCGTTGAGGAGGCCAGGCTCGAAGCCGCAGCCAAGAAGCAGGCGTGGGAGACCTGCATGCGCAGTACCCGCCCAGGCTCCGAGGTCCGTCAGAAGGCCCGGCGCGCCTTCCTGGACGCCAACGCCGCCCTGAAGGCCGTCCGCAAGGGACTGCGGAAAATCACCAGCGCGGCCACCCTGCACTCGATCAACCGCACCCTGTCCTCCGCTCTCGGCCACGCCGTCAAACGCCAGCTCATCACCCGCAACTGGGCGGCCTTCGTCGAGTTGCCGCCAGCAAAGCGCCCCAAGGCCCTGGTGTGGACGGACGAGCGCGTACAGCAGTGGCTCCAGAGCGGCGAGCGGCCCTCGCCGGTCATGGTCTGGTCCCCTGAGCAGACCGGGCGCTTCCTCGACCTCATGGTCCCCGACCGCCTCTACCCGCTCTGGCACATCTTCGTCTTCCTGGGCCTCCGCCGTGGCGAGGCGTGCGCTCTCACCTGGTCGGAGATCGACCTGGACAACGGCTGGCTGCGCGTCTCGGCTCAGATCGTCGAGGTGGCGTACCGCACGTACGCGGAGACGCCGAAGGCGGACAGCGTCCGCTCCATCCGGCTCAGCGAGGAGGCCGTGGAGGTCCTGCGCGAGTGGCGCGACGAGCAGGAACGCGAACGGGCCGCCATGGAGGCCGCGGGCGCGTGGGTCGAGACCGGATTCGTCTTCACCCAGGAGAACGGCGAGGGCTTCCACCCTGACTGGCTCAGCCGGCGCTTCAAGCGCCTGGTCGAGGTCCACGGGCTGCCGCCTGTCCGCTTGCACGACCTGCGCCATGGCTCGGCCACCCTGGCCCTCGTCGGCGGCGCCGACATCAAGGTGGTCCAGGAGCGCCTGGGGCACTCCTCGCGGCAGATCACGTCGGACACGTACACGAGCGTCGTTCCGCAGCTGATGCGGGCGGAGGCCGAGGCCACCGTCGCCGTTGTACCCCGCGCGGCCAAGGCCACAAAGCCGGACGCCCAGAAAAAGGGTCCGAAGGAGGCTGCGGAAGCGGCTCCGTCCCCGCAGCCCGTCCCCGCAGAACCCGCTCTGGCGGCCGCCTGACCCTCCGTCCCCGCTTCGTCCCCGCACGACCCGATCACGACCACGAAGAAGGGCCACCGCGATCTCGCGGTGGCCCTTCTTCGTACAAACGTGCAGGTCAGAACGTTTCTTCTGAAGCGCAGCGTGAGTGGGGCGGGTGGGACTCGAACCCACGACCGACGGATTATGAGTCCGCTGCTCTAACCGGCTGAGCTACCGCCCCGTTCACGGCGCGTCGCGCACATCTGTGCGCGCCGTCTGCCGCAGCATAGCCGCTCATACGATCTGCTGCCCTGGTGGGGCCGTTTTGCGTGACCGACCTGACCATGAGGACTTCGATCACGCCGGGTTGGTTCCCGCCCGGACGCAAAAAAGGACCCCGGAGGGGTCCTGATCCGCTGGCTCCCCCGACTGGACTCGAACCAGTAACCTGCCGATTAACAGTCGGCTGCTCTGCCAATTGAGCTACAGGGGATCGCGCTCCCCCGACTGGACTCGAACCAGTAACCTGCCGGTTAACAGCCGGCTGCTCTGCCAATTGAGCTACAGGGGATTGCTGCGTGTGCCTCGAATGCTCTGCCGTCCGGCCTTCCGGGCGGCGTGCGCTCGCTGCGACACATACATTAGCGCAAGCAGGGGGGTGCTCCGCCAATCGGTACCTCGGGAGTGACCTTCGCACCCGGCGGGTAGGCGCGGAGCACAGCCCGGCGTCCCCCGTGAAACGCGTGGGGCACGAGGGATTCGAGGGAAGGGTGGAGCGGGATGCGCTACCGGCTGACGTTCATCGTCGGGGCAGCCGTCGGGTACGTGCTCGGCGCACGGGCCGGCCGCGAGCGGTACGAACAGCTTCGGAAGGGAGCGCAGCGGGTCGCCCAGAACCCCGCGGTCCGCAATACGGCGGAGTCCGCCGCGCAGAACAGCCGGGCCATGGCGGCCAAGGCCTTCGACAAGGTCGGCGACAAGATGGGCGACCGGATGCCCGGCGCGATCGGCGACCGGGTCCGCTCCCTGCGCGAGCGCGGCCAGGGCAACGACGACGAGTGGGGCACCAGCAACACCTGACCGGATGACGTCCGGACCGCTTCCGTTTGGCATCATCACCGCATGGGCATAGTCGCCGGGCTGGACAGTTCCACCGAGAGCACACGGATCGTCGTCTGCGACGCGGAGACCGGAGCCGTGCTCCGTCAGGGGTACGCACCGCACCCCGCCACCCCCGAAGGTGATCCACAGGCGTGGCTGATGTCGCTCGGCGACGCCGCCGCGGGCGGGCTGCTGGAAGGCGTGCAGGCGATCGGCGTCTCCGCACAGCAGCAGGGCCTCATCGCGCTGGACGCGGGCGGCGTGCTCGTGCGGCCGGCGATGCTCGGCAACGACAAACGGATGCAGCCCGCCGCGGCCGATCTGACCGACGCGCTCGGCGGCCGTGCCGCCTGGGCGCAGGCCGTCGGGTCGGTGCCCCAGCCCGGTCAGATCCTGGCGAAGCTGCGCTGGCTGGCGCGCAACGAACCGGAGTCGGCGACGCGCACGGCCGCCGTGCTCCAGCCGCACGACTGGCTGGTCTGGCAGCTGCTGGGCCGGCCCCTGCGGCGCACGACGGACCGCGGTGACGCCTCAGGCACGGGCTGCTGGTCGGCGGCGACCGGCTCCTGGCGGCCGGACCTCGTGGAGCTGGCACTGGGCCACCCGGTGACGCTGCCGGACGTGCTCGCCCCCGCGGAACCCGCCGGGCACACCCCGGAAGGGCTGCTGATCTCGGCGGGCACGGGCGAGACGATGGCCGCCGCCTTCGGGCTCGGCGTCGGCACCGGCGACGCGGTGATCTCCCTGGGCGCCTCCGGCTCGGTCTTCGCCGTGCACCACGAGGCGCTCATCGACCCCACGGGAACCATCACCTCCTTCGCGGACGCGACGGGCATGCACCTGCCCGTCGTGCACACCCTCAACGCCGTCCGCGTGCTGCGCGGCACCGCCGAGCTGCTGGGCACGGACCTCGCCGGCCTGTCCGAGCTGGCGCTGCGCTCCTCACCCGGGTCGTACGGCATGGTGCTGCTCCCCTACCTGGAGGGTGAGCGCACCCCGCACCTGCCGCACACGGCGGGGACCCTGACCGGGCTGCGCCGGGAGAGCATGAAGGCGGAGCACCTGGCGCGGGCCGCGTTCGAGGGGATGCTCTGCGGACTCACGGACGCCCTCGACGTGCTGCGCAGGCGCGGGGTGCAGGTGCGCCGGGTGTTCCTGCTGGGCGCCGCGGCCGAGCTGCCCGCCGTGCAGGCGATCGCGCCGTCGCTCTTCGGCGCGCAGGTCGTCGTCCCGCAGGCCGCGGACTACGCGGCGCTGGGCGCGGCGCGGCAGGCGGCCTGGGCGCTGGGCGTCCAGCACGGCACGCTCTCGCCGCAGCAGCCTCCGCTGTGGCCGGCGGCGGCCAGCCAGGTCTTCGAGGCCACGGGCGAGGAGGTGCCGGTGGGGCAGGCGGTGCGGCAGCAGTATGTGACCGTGCGCGAACAGGCCCACCCCGGGGCGTTCCAGTAGGCGATCCCGTCCGCCGGCGGACGGCGCGCGGCTCAGTCCAGATAGCCGCGGAGCTGGTCCGCGAAGGCGTGGTCACGGAGCTTGTTGAGGGTCTTGGACTCGATCTGGCGGATGCGTTCGCGGGTGACGCCGAAGATCCGTCCGATCTCCTCCAGGGTGCGGGGGCGGCCGTCGGCCAGCCCGTACCGCAGCTGCACGACCTTGCGCTCGCGCTCGCCGAGCGTCGACAGGACGGCTTCCAGGTGCTCGCGGAGCAGCAGGAACGCGGCGGACTCCACGGGTGAGGCCGCGTCGCCGTCCTCTATGAGGTCGCCGAGCGCGACGTCGTCCTCCTCGCCGACGGGCGCGTGCAGCGACACGGGCTCCTGGGCGAGGCGCAGCACCTCGCTGACCCGCTCCTGGGTGAGGTCGAGCTGGGCGGCGACCTCCTCGGCGGTGGGCTCGTAGCCCTGCTCCTGGAGCATGCGGCGCTGGACGCGGACGACGCGGTTGATCAGCTCGACGACGTGGACCGGGACGCGGATGGTCCGCGCCTGGTCGGCGAGCGCCCGGGACATGGCCTGGCGGATCCACCAGGTCGCGTACGTCGAGAACTTGTAGCCACGCGCGTAGTCGAATTTCTCAACTGCCCTGATCAGGCCCAGGTTTCCCTCCTGCACCAGGTCGAGCATGGTGAGGCCGCGGCCGATGTAGCGCTTGGCGACGGAGACGACGAGCCGCAGGTTGGCCTCGATCAGGCGGCGCTTGGCCATCCGGCCGAGTACCACCAAGCGGTCGAGGTCCAGGGCGAGTTGGGTGTCGAGGTCGGGGGTGTTGCCCAGCTTCTCCTCGGCGAAGAGACCGGCCTCGACGCAGCGGGCCAGGTCCACCTCCTCGGCCGCGGAGAGCAGCGGGATCCGGCCGATCTCGCGGAGGTACTGGCGGAAGAGGTCGGAGGACGGGCCACCGGTGTCGGCGCGGGCCGCCTCGGCGTGCGGTGGTTCGTCGGCGGACTCCTCACCGCCGGACACGGTGGCGGCTCGGGCGGCCGGTGGTGGTCCCGGCTCGGGGCCGGGGGCCGGTGACGCCTCGCCGGAGAGGCTCTCACAGCCGGGCGGCTCGGCCTGCTGCGGCACGGCGGGGGCCGGGTCGGCCGGAGACAGGGCCGGCGTCTGGGGCCGGGTCGGGGTCCGGGTCTGCACGGGGGCGACCTCCAAGGTGATCGCTGCCGGTTCGGGGGGTGGCATGCGACGAAGGGGCGGCAGCGGCCGGGCCGCCGTCCGTCCCGTGGTTTCAAGGGCGACTTCGCGGAGGTTTCCGGGTCCCTGCGACCGGACCAGGTACCGCCCACCAGTGTGGGGTACGACATAGGTCCGCCACGAGGGGCGTGCGGGCACTTTCTGAGTCCGCTTCGTGACCGGGGGTTACGGGGGTCACTCACATTGGCCACACCCAGCCCGGCCGGCGATTGAGGCCGCCCGCCGCAGGCGTCCACGAAGCCGCAGACAAAAGCGAACCGGCACCCAGAGCACCGCAGAGCGCTAAAGCGCAGCCGCCCCGCGGTCCTTGAGCGCCCGCCCGTACTGCTCCAGCACCCACAACTCGTTCTGCACGGCGGCCAGATGCTCCGGCGCGGCGTCCGCGCCCAGCCGGACCAGGCTGCCCTGGACCTCCTTGACGCGCCGCTCCACGGCCCGCAGGCGGACCTGGACCAGCTGCATCCCGGCGTAGATCTCGTCGACGCTCTTGTGCCGGATCGCCTCGACGGCCAGCTCGGTGACCAGCGCGCGGACGGTGTCGTCAGGTGCCGCGTCCCGGACGCGCGTGAGGTAGTCGCCGGGGGCGTCGGTGACGCCGCCGGCCTGCTCGATGGCGCGGCGGACCGCCACGTACGGCGCGGCGGTGAACTCGTCCTCGCCGTAGGCGTCGAAGGCGGGGGCGACGAGGTCGGGGCGCTGGAGGGCGAGCTTGAGCAGCTCTCGCTCGGTGAGGTGGGCGGGGCTGCGGAGGTTGAGGGCCGGGCCGCGCGCGCCCCGGGGGGCCGCCGGCTGCGGTGCCGCGGCGGCGGGGGCCGCGCGGTGCGTACGGCCCTGGTCGGGGCGGTTGCCGCGCTCGCGGGCCCAGCGCGCGAGCTGGCCCACGCGCATGACGACGAACTGGGTGTCGAGGATGCCGAGCAGCCCGGCGAGGCGCACCGCGTACTGGTGGCGGATCGAGCTGTCCTTGATGCCCGCGACGATCGGCGCGGCCTCTTCGAGGGCGGCGGCCTGGCCCTCGGGGGTGTCGACCTCGTGCCGCTTGACCACGGAGCGGATCGCGAACTCGAAGAGCGGGGTGCTGTCCTCGACGAGCCGGCGCACGGCCTCGTCACCCTGGTCGAGGCGGAGCTCGCAGGGGTCCATGCCGCCGGGGCTGACGGCGATGTTGGTGCCCGCGGCGAACTTCTGGTCGTCCTCGAAGGCGCGCAGGGCGGCGCGCTGGCCGGCGGCGTCGCCGTCGAAGGTGAAGATGACCTTCGAGCGGGAGTTGTCCATCAGCAGCCTGCGGAGGATCTTGACGTGGTCCGCCGCGAAGGCGGTGCCGCAGGTGGCGATGGCGGTGGTGACCCCGGCGAGGTGGCAGGCCATGACGTCGGTGTAGCCCTCGACGACGACGGCGCGGCTGGTCTTGGCGATGTCCTTCTTGGCGAGGTCGATGCCGTAGAGGACGTGCGACTTGCGGTAGAGCGGGGTCTCGGGGGTGTTGAGGTACTTCGGGCCGTTGTCGTCCTCGCGGAGCTTGCGGGCGCCGAAGCCGATGACCTCGCCGGTGATGTCGCGGATGGGCCACATCAGGCGGCCGCGGAAGCGGTCGATGGGCCGGCCGTTGCGGCTGTCCTGGGCGAGGCCGGAGAGGATCAGCTCCTTGTCGCTGAAGCCCTTGCCGCGCAGGAAGCGGGTGAGGTGGTCCCAGCCCGCCGGGCTGTAGCCGACGCCGAAGTGCTGGGCCGCGGCCTGGTCGAAGCCGCGTCCGGCGAGGAAGGCCCGGCCGATCTCCGCCTCGGGACTGTCGAGCTGGTCGGCGTAGAACTTCGCGGCGTGCTTGTGCGCCTCCACCAGGCGGATGCGCTCGCCCTGCTGACGGCCCGGGGTGTAGCCGCCCTCCTCGTAGCGCAGGGTGATGCCGGCCAGGCCGGCGAGCCGCTCGATGGTCTCGGCGAAGGAGAGGTGGTCGATCTTCATGACGAAGTCGACGGTGTCCCCGCCCTCCTGGCAGCCGAAGCAGTAGAAGAGCCCCTTGGCGGGGCTGACCTGGAAGGACGGGGACTTCTCGTCGTGGAACGGGCAGAGGCCCTTGAGATTGCCGCCGCCGGCGTTGCGGAGCTGGAGGTACTCGGACACGACGGAGTCGATCGGGACCGCGTCCCGGACCGCCTTCACGTCGTCATCGTTGATCCGTCCTGCCACACGTGAATTCTACGGCCGGGACGCGGGCCGCCTTGCCCGGACCTCCGGCTCTCACGAGGTGCGCAGCGAGTCCAGCGGGACGGACGGGTCGGCCAGGGCCTCCGGGTCAAGGCGGGCGCCGGAGCGGATGAGGGCCTGGATGGTCTCGGTGACATCCCACACATTGACGTTCATGCCCGCGAGCAGCCGCCCCTCGGACAGCCAGAAGGCGATGAACTCGCGCTTGCCGACGTCCCCGCGGCAGACGACCTGGTCGTACGAGCCGGGCGGGGCGTAGCCGGAGTATTCGAGGCCGACGTCGTACTGGTCGGAGAAGAAGTAGGGCACCCGGTCGTAGACGACCTCCTGCCCGAGCATGGCGCGGGCGGCGGCGGGGCCGCTGTTGAGGGCGTTGGCCCAGTGCTCGACGCGCAGCCGGGTGCGCAGCCACGGGTGCTCGGCGGCGGCCACGTCACCGGCGGCGAAGATGTCGGGGTCGGAGGTGCGCAGGGAAGCGTCGACGGCGATGCCGCCGCCGTCGGCGCGGTCGACGAGGGCGAGCCCCGCGGCCTCGGCGAGTGCGGTGCGCGGGGCGGCGCCGATGGCGGCGAGGACGTCGTGGGCGGGGTGCTCCTCGCCGTCGTCGGTGCGGGCGGCCAGCACCATGCCGTCGTGCCCGGCGATCTCGGTGAGGCGGGCGCCGAAGTGGAAGCGGACGCCGTGCTCGCTGTGCAGGTCGGTGAAGAGCTGGCCGAGCTCGGGGCCGAGGACGGTGTGCAGCGGCGTCGGCTCGGGCTCGACGACGGTCACCTCGGCACCGTAGCCCCGGGCGGCGGCGGCGACCTCCAGGCCGATCCAGCCCGCTCCGGCGATGACGAGGTGGCCGTTGTCGCGGCCGAGGGAGGCGAGGACGCCGCGCAGCCGCTCGGCGTGCGAGAGGCGGCGCAGGTGGTGGACGCCGGCGAGGCCGGTGCCGGGGATGTCCAGGCGGCGGGGCTCGGCACCGGTGGCCAGCAGCAGCCGGTCGTAGTGGATGCGGGTGCCGTCGCCGAGGCGCACGCACCGCTCCGCGCGGTCGAGGTGGACGGCCGGCTGGCCGAGGTGCAGCTCGATGTCGGCCTGGGCGTACCAGGCGGGCTCGTGGACGAAGACGCTGTCGCGGTCGTCCTGGCCCGTGAGATACCCCTTCGAGAGCGGCGGCCGCTCGTAGGGGTGGTCACGCTCGTCGCAGATGAGGATCACACGCCCGGTGAAGCCCTCCGAGCGGAGGGTCTCGGCGGCCTTCGCGCCGGCCAGGCCCCCTCCGACGATGACGAACGTCTGGTGTGCGTCGACCACTTGCTTCCTCCTCGCTGCCACGCAGTGCGTCTGCGCTACCGCCCCCGGTCGAAAGCCCGTGCAGAGGGTCCCGCACGGAGTGTGCCGCCGGAAGAGGGACTACCCCGGACGGGTCAGTACCCGCATGGTGCGGGGGAAGTGCTCGGATTGTGTGGACATTCGGTCACCCTTTTGCCACAGTCCCCGCCACGGTGAGCCGGGCGAGGAGGGTGCGCGCGGAGACGTCGGTGAGGGCGGCGATCTGGTCGACGACGGCGCGCAGCCGACCGGCGTCGTCGTGGGCGGCGGCGAAGAGGGAGCGGAACTGCGGGTCGAGCCCGTCGGGCGCGCGGGCGACGAGCGCCTCGGCGAGCTCGGCGATGACGACGCGCTGGTCGGCGCGGAGCTTCTCCTGGTCGGGGCGCTGCATCACGAAGCGGTCGGCGACGGCCTTGAGGACGGCGCACTCCAGGCGGGTGGAGCGGGGGACGACGAGCTCGGCGCGGTAGCGGGTGAGCGCGCCGGGGCGGTGCCCCCAGGCAGCGCGGGTGGCGGCCTCGGCGGCGAGGCAGAACCGGCCGATGAGCTGGCTGGTGGCGTCCTTGAGCCGGGCCTGGGCGACGGCCGAGCCGTCGTAGCCGTGCGGCCACCACTGTTGTTCGAGCAGCCGGTCGAGGGCCTCGGCGAGCTCCTCGGGCGCGGCGCCGGGGGCGTAGCGCCCGGCGGCGACGGCGAAGACCTCGTCGCGCTCGGGCCCTGCGAGGAGCACGTTCGGGTCGAGGTGGCCGGCGTGCAGGCCGTCCTCCACGTCGTGGACGGAGTAGGCCACGTCGTCGGACCAGTCCATGATCTGGGCCTCGAAGCTCTGTCTGTTCGCCGGGGCGCCCTGCCGCAGCCAGGTGAAGACGGGGACGTCGTCCGGATACACGCCGAACTTGCGGGAGTCCGGGTCCGTGGGGTGCCCGCCGCGCGGCCAGGGGTATTTGGTGGCCGCGTCGAGGGCGGCGCGGGTGAGGTTGAGGCCGACGCTGCACAGCTCGCCGTCGCGGGGGACGAAGCGCTTGGGTTCGAGGCGGGTGAGCAGGCGCAGCGACTGGGCGTTGCCCTCGAATCCGCCGCAGGGCCCGGCGAATTCGTTGAGCGCCTGCTCGCCGTTGTGCCCGAAGGGCGGGTGGCCGAGGTCGTGGGCGAGGCAGGCGACCTCCACCAGGTCGGGGTCGCAGCCGAGGGCGGCGCCCAGCTCCCGGCCCACCTGCGCGCACTCCAGGGAGTGGGTCAGGCGCGTGCGCGGGCTGGCGTCCCACGCCTGGCCGCTGACGCCGGGGGTGACGACCTGGGTCTTCCCGGCGAGGCGGCGCAGCGCGGCGGAGTGCAGGACGCGCGCCCGGTCGCGCTGGAAGGCGGTGCGCCCCGGGCGCTTGTCGGGCTCGGGCGCCCAGCGCTCCAGGTCCGACGCCTCGTATCCGGCGATGCCGGGCTGTTCCTTCGCCATCCGTGCTGAGCCGTTCATACCCCGACGGTAACCGCCGGGTGTGACAGCGGCGATGGAGCGCCGTCCCGCGGGAGAGGTTCCGGCCGCCGCGTGGAACCGGCCGGGCCGCGGTGGCGTTGTTCCAGGTCGACGGAGTCAGTTGACGGAAAGATGTTCGACATGAAGCTGAGGGGCCGGCCGCTGCTGCCGCGTACGACGGCGGGGCGGCGCCGCGCGCTGTGGGCGGTCATGGCGGGCTGCCTGCTCGCGCTGGCCCCGGTCACCTGGGTGTACGCCTCGGCGACCCCCCGCGTGCGGGACGTCGCCGAGGTGCCGGACGCCCCGGTGGCCATGGTCTTCGGCGCGGGCCTGCGGGACGGCGAGCCGTCCCCGTATCTGGCGCACCGCCTCGACGCCGCCGTCGAGCTGTACCGCGCGGGCAAGGTCAAGGTGGTGCTGGTCACGGGTGACAACAGCCGCGTGGAGTACGACGAGCCGGATGCGATGCGTGCCTATCTGACGGCGCGGGGCGTGCCGGACAGCCGTGTGATCAGCGACTTCGCGGGCTTCGACACCTGGGACTCGTGCACGCGCGCGGTGCGGGTCTTCGGGGTGCGCAAGGCGGTGCTGATCAGTCAGGGCTTCCACATCCGGCGGGCGCTCGCGCTGTGCGGAGCGGCGGGCATCGAGGCGTACGGCGTGGGCGCGGCCGACGACGCGCACGACCTGACCTGGTACGCGGGCGGTGCCCGCGAGGTCCTGGCCTCGGGCAAGGCGGCCCTGGAGGCCCTGATCCGCCCCGGCCCCCGCTTCCTGGGCCCCCGCGAGCCGGGCCTGGCCCGGGCCCTGCGGGAGGAGGGCTGAGCGCGCCTAACGGCTGGGATCGCGGTTGTTTATGGCGTCGAGGTAGAGCTTGAAGATCTCGTCGTCGTTGATCGGGCTGTAGGAGATCTGCGAGCTGGTGTCCCCGTCGGGGCCGCCTCCGTTGAGGCCGCCGAGCACGCCGACCAGGTCGCCCGTCTTGCTCTTCTCGTCGAAGTGCATCAGCCACGGGCTGCCCGACGTGCCGGAGTAGAAGCCGTCGCAGCGCATCTTCAGCTGCCGGTAATTCTCCAGGCGGCTCGTCATGGCCGTGCAGCGGATCGCCTGGTCGGCGGGGTCGTCGTCGGCGTCGGGGTAGCCGATGACGGTGACGCGGTCGGTGTAACCGGGCGTACGCACGAGCCGGTTGGCGCCGGTGACGCGTTCCAGCTGCCGGCCCAGCGTGTCCGGTTTGACGGTGGCGAAGGCGAAGTCCAGGTCGGAGCCGTCACCGCTGTCGGTGCGCCGCGGGTCGGTGAAGGTGCGGTCGACCGCCCAGACGCCGTACGGCTGCTTGTCCGCGCCCGTGCGGTAGTCCGGCACGAAGGCGGCCTGGTCGCCGAAGGAGCAGTGTCCTGCGGTGATGATGAGGTTGCCCTTGGGGCTGTGCACCACGCTCGCCGTGCAGTGGTGGTCCTTCATGTCCTCGCCGACGTAGAACAGCACGCCCACCGACGGGACCCCGTCGAAGTGCCGGGCGCTGCCGCTGATCTGCGGGGCCGCGGAGTCGGCGTCCCGGCCGGAGTCGCCGTCCGAGCCGCTCTCCGACGACGCGGACATCCGCGCGGGACCCCAGAACCGCCGGGCCTCCTCGCTGGACCAGCTGCCGTCGCGGGCGTGTCCGCCGGCGCCCTTGGGCACCGCCGCCGCCAGCGTGACGACATAGAGCCCCGCGAGCACGGCCCGGCCCCACCGGGCCCGGCGCCACCGGGAGAAACGCACGTGCACCCCCACCACGTCAGGAAGGTCGTCGCCAGGCTAACCGCTTCTGCCGGGGTACGGCCCGTGCCGGATCTATTTTCGTACAGCCGGATGACACACGATCGGGCATAAGGCCAGCGTACGAAGGGCCTGTGTGAACCCCTCGGAGGCACCACCCGGCGCGCCGGGCAACGCCTGGCGTCATCCGCCCCACTGGTCGTAGCCCAGCTTGCAGACCAGGGACACCACCACGACGACCAGCACCACCCGCACGAACCCGCTCCCCCGCTTCAGTGCCATCCGGGCGCCCACCGCGCCACCGGCGAGGTTGAAGAGGGCCATGGGGGCGGCCAGTTGCCAGATCACGGACCCCTGGATCGAGAACGTCACCAATGCCCCCACATTGGTGCAGACATTGACGATCTTCGCCGTGCCGGAGGCGGTCACCAGGTCCATGTGGAGGATCGCGACCAGCGCGAGGACCAGGAAGGTGCCGGTGCCGGGGCCTATCAGCCCGTCGTAGAAGCCGATGCCCAGGCCGGCCACGAGGACCGCGGTCAGCATCCGGCGGCGCGTCACCGAGGTCCCCGTCGCGAGCGCCGTCACGCCGAAGGTGGGGCGCAGCAGCACGAAGGCGAGCACCGCCAGCAGGATGGCCATGATCAGGGGGCGCAGCACGGCGCTGTTGATGCCGGAGGCGAAGAAGGCGCCCGCGAGCGATCCGCCGAGGGCGGCGAGGCCGATCCGCAAGGCGGTGCGCAGGTCCAGGGCGGCCCGCCGCGTGTAGGCGACGGCGGCCGCGGTCGTGCCGCAGATGGCGACGGCCTTGTTGGTGCCGAGGACGTGCGCGGGGGCGACGTTCGGCAGCCCGACGAGCAGGGCGGGGAGCTGGATGAGACCGCCGCCGCCGACCACCGCGTCGACCCAGCCGGCCGCGGCCGCGGCGAGACAGAGGAGGACCAGCGTCGTCAGCGACATGTCAGGGCTCACGTGCGGATGCTACGGGGCGGTCAACTGACCGGCCGCGCCGGGTCGGTGGGGCCTTGAGCGGTCACGCCGGCCGGGCCACCCGCGCACCGCCCGTACGCCGCCCGGGCGAATGGCCCGGCCGCGCGGGCCACCGTCCCCTACGCTGGTGGCCCCCGGAGCACTCACGCGTAGGAATGGTGCACGTGAACGGCTGGAGCGCGAGCGACATCCCCGACCAGAGCGGCCGCACGGCCGTGGTGACGGGCGCCAACAGCGGGATCGGCTACGTCACCGCCCGTGAACTCGCCCGCCGGGGGGCGAGAGTGGTGCTGGCCTGCCGGGACGCGACGCGTGCCAAGGCGGCCGAGGAGCTGATCCGGGCCGAGGCGCCCGGGGCGGACGTGCTGTTCGCCCCGCTGGACCTCGCGGACCTGGCGTCGGTGCGGGACTTCGCGGCGGGGTTCCCGGACGCCCGGCTCGACCTGCTGATCAACAACGCCGGGGTGATGGCGCTCCCGGAGCGCAAGACCGTCGACGGCTTCGAGATGCAGTTCGGCACGAACCATCTCGGCCACTTCGCGCTGACCGGCCTGCTGCTGCCCCGGCTGCGGGCGGCCGGGCGCGGGGCGCGGGTGGTCAGCGTGTCCAGCGCCATGCACCTCATGGGGACGGTCGATCCCCGCGACCCGAACATGGAGCACCGCTACCGCCGTTGGACCGCCTACGCCCGCTCCAAGAGCGCCAACCTGCTCTTCGTGCACGAGCTGTCCCGGCGGCTGGCGGCCGCGGGCTCGCCGGTGGTCGCGGCGGCCGCGCACCCCGGCTACGCGGCGACGGAGCTCCAGACGAAGGGGCCCCGGATGGAGGAGCGGGCCTGGCTTGAGCGGCTGTTCGAGCTGCTCAACCGCACGATGGCGCAGTGCCCGGAGGCCGGTGCGCTGCCCACGCTCTACGCGGCGACGGCGCCGGAAGTCGGACCGGACGACTTCTTCGGGCCGGGCCTGCCGAGGCATGCGGTGCGCGCGCCGTGGACGCGGGACTCGCGGGCGAGCGCGGGGCTCTGGGAGGCGTCGGAGCGGCTGACGGGCGTCACGTACACCTGGAGCTGACACACCCGTCATGCGCGGGGGCCCTCACTCCAGCCCCGCCTCTCTCAGCAGCACCCGTGCCACCTCCTCGTCCACGCGCCGCCCCACGCACGCCAAGGCGGTCGCCCCCTCGCGGAGCAGCCCGTCGGCGCGGGCGTGGCGGACACCCGCTTCCAGGTGGTGCCAGAGCAGGGGGTTGGCGACGAGCACCTCGGGGTCGAGCTCGACGCGGCCGCCGCCCACGTCGCTCAGGACCAGCCGTGGCGTGATGCCGTCCGAGCGCCGCACCCGGGTGAGCAGGTCGGTGCGTACGCGCCGTTCGCGCAGCAGCCCGCGCGTGGCCAGCCAGCCCTCCCCCACGGTGACCCGCTGCGGCATGAGCACCACGAGGAGGAGTGCGCCGAGCGCCGCCCAGCAGCCGCCGCGGAGCCCGTCGAGCGCGCCGCGGGCGAGGTCGATGAGGGTGAGGGCGCAGGTGAGCGCCGCGCCCGAGCACCACGCCGCCCGCGCCTCGCGCCGCCAGTGGCGGTCGTGGGCGAGGACCGCGCCGCCCGGCGGGACCGCCGTCCGGGGCCGGTGCCGCTCGCGTCCCGGGCCACGCTGCCGCGAGGCGTGTCCACCGCTTCGTACCCGCAAGGGCTGTCGCCGTCCCATGGTGATGACGCTAGGACCGCGGACCCGACAGGCCGTCAGGTATTGATGCCACGCTGACGGGCGGCGGCCGAACCCTGACGGTCCGCTGACACCCTCCCGGCACCGCGCGTCAAGACGGCGTGAAGATCCCGCCGGACGGCGCCAAGAGGCCGCCAAGACCGCGCGCGGGCGGCCGGCGGCGGGCGCACGCTGGCCGTCCCACATCACGGAGGTACGACAAAAGATGTCCATGGTGGCCAATACGGACGAGCGCGCCGGGGCCGGCGAGGAACCGCCCGATACCGGGGCCGCGCACCCGTCCACGGAGGACCGGCACCGGCTGACCGCCACCCAGGGCCTGGCCGCCCTGTCGCTCGACGCGATGGCGTCCGTCGCGTACGGACCCGAGTCGATCGTGCTGGTGCTCGCGGCGGCGGGGGCGTACGGCCTCGGCTTCACGCTCCCGGTCACGCTCGCCATCGCGGCGCTGCTGACCGTGCTCGTCGCCTCCTACCGTCAGGTCATCGCGGCCTTCCCGGACGGCGGCGGCTCCTACGCGGTCGCCAAGCGGCACCTGGGCCGGCGCACCAGCCTGGTGACGGCCGCCTCCCTGGTGCTGGACTACGTCCTGAACGTGGCGGTCTCCGTGACCGCCGGCGTCGCGGCCCTCACCTCCGCCTTCCCCTCCCTCTACGCCGACCGGCTGTGGATCTGCCTGGCCGTGCTGGCCCTGGTCACGGGCGTGAACCTGCGCGGCATCGTGGAGTCGGCCAAGTGGTTCACGGTGCCGACCGCCGTCTTCATCGGCTCGATCCTGACGATGATCGTGGCGGGGCTGCTGCGGGACGCCCCCGCGAGCACCGAGGCCGCCGCCGGGCACGCGTCCGCGCTCGCGGGCAACGCCACCACGGTCGGCGCCCTGCTCCTGCTGAAGGCGTTCGCCGCGGGCTGCTCCGCGCTGACCGGCGTCGAGGCCGTGGCCAACGCCGTGCCGACCTTCCGCGCCCCGGCCGCCCGGCGGGCGCAGCGCACGGAGGTCGCGCTCGGCGCGCTGCTGGGCGTCATGCTGATCGGCCTGTCGGTGCTCATCGGCCGCTTCCACCTCCAGCCGGTCGAGGGCGTCACCGTCCTCGCCCAGCTCGCGGACGCCTCGCTGGGCCACAACTGGGCCTTCTACGTCGTGCAGTTCGCGACCGTGGTGCTGCTGGCGCTGGCCGCGAACACCTCCTTCGGCGGGCTGCCCGTGCTGATGGCCCTGCTGGCCCGGGACAACTACCTGCCGCACGTCTTCGGCCTCAAGGCCGACCGCCAGGTGCACCGGCACGGCGTGCTGGCCCTGGCCGCCGTCTCCGCCCTGCTGCTCATCTTCTCCGGCGGCGACGTCAACACCCTGGTGCCGCTCTTCGCCATCGGCGTCTTCGTCGGCTTCACGATCTGCCAGATCGGCATGGTCCGGCACTGGCGGCAGGAACGTTCCCCCAGGTGGCGCGGCAAGGCGCTGCTCAACGGCTTCGGCGCCGTGCTCACCGGCGTCTCGGCCGTCGTCGTCACCGCGACGAAGTTCGCGGAGGGCGCCTGGCTGATCGTCCTCGCCCTGCCGCTGATGGTGGCGGTCTTCGAGGCCGTCCACCGCGCGTACGGGCGGATCGGCGACCGGCTCGGCCTCGGGCGGGTGCCGGAGCCGCCGCGCCGCTGCCACTCCCTGGTCGTCGTGCCCGTCTCCTCCCTCTCCCGGCTGACCAGCAAGGCCCTCACCGCCGCCGTCTCCCTCGGCGACGAGGTGGTGGCCGTCACCGTCGCCCAGCCCGACGCGGAGGGCCGCCGGGCCGCGGAGTCCCTGCGCCGCGACTGGGAACTGTGGAACCCCGGCGTCGACCTGATCGAACTCCCCGCCCCCACGCGGGCCCTGGGCGGCCCGATCGTCTCGTACGTCCGCGACCTCTCCGACCGCCATCCCGACAACCGCGTCACCGTCCTGATCCCGGAGGTCGAGCCGGCGCATGTGTGGCAGCGGCTGCTCCAGAACCAGCGGGGGGCGGTGGTGGCGCATGCGGTGCGGAGGGGGACGGATGCGGTGATTTGTCGGGTGCGGTTTCGGATTGGGTGATGTTTCTGGGTGGGCGCGGGTTGTGTGCGCCTGCGGTGGGCGGCTTGCGGGTGCGCTTTCCGCTGGGTGCGGGGGCGGTTCTGGGTGCGGGTCCGATGTCTTGTGCGGGTCGGTTCGCGCCTGCGGCGGGCGGCCTCAAGCGCCGGCCGGGCTTGGGTGGTGGTGGGTGCCGGGGGTGGGGCCT
>NZ_JBIAWF010000026.1:0-115159 GCF_042895325.1 Streptomyces sp. NPDC001407 | reverse complement strand
CCTTCGGTATTTCGTGTTTCCAACCTTACCAGATCCGTTTTCCGTTCCGTTTCCGGTTCAGATTCCGTTTCCGGCCCCCTGTTGGAGCGGGGTTTGCCTTCTGCTTTCGCTTTCCGGCTTCACCGACTTTATCAGAAGCGTTTCGGCCGAGCTAATCGGCGTTTTCGCTTCCCATAAGGAGAGTGAGGTTTGCTTCGTGCGAATTGAATCCGGCACCGAAGCGATTCAGATTCTAGCCGTTGCCACCGGAGCTGTCCAGCTCCCGGCAACCGTTCGAATCTACCTCCCCGCGCCTCCCGTGTCAACGGGTTTTGCGGAGCGAGTAGGACAGTACCAGGCCCGTACGGCCCAGCGCACATCGTCCCGTGGTCACTCGTCGGACGCGAAGGACGACGGCGGGCTCTCCAGCTCCTCCAGCTCGATGCCCGGTGCGGCCAGGACCACGTCGCCCGCCAGGTGCACGCTGTGCTGCTCGCCGGTCTCGAGGTCGCTGACCTGGTACTCGTCCACCGTCAGGACGCCGCTGTCCGTGGTGTGCGGCGTTCTCGCGACCAGGGCCCACGCCTGGTCGAAGGTCCGGGGAGCCAGCGCGGGGGGCGTGAAGCCGACGAGTCTGATGCGCTTCGCGCCCTCGCCGGGTGTCAGGCGCAGCAGCCGGGCCAGGGCCACGTGGAAGGCCGGGGAGGCTCCGGTGAAGGCGTGGGCGGCCGCGTTGCCCTCGGTGGCGTGCTCGCCGGCCGGATCCGTGCGCACCCAGGTGACGCCGTCGAGGGCCGCGCCGCGTACCTGCCAGCTCGCCGCGTGCAGCTGGAGGCGGATCGGGCGGCCGAGGTCGTCGAGGGTGAGGTCGACGGAACCGGCGTGGTCGCCCGAGGGGGCGGTGAGCTGGGAGACGTAGCGCCAGCCCGAGGGGCCGGTGGCGCAGTGGAAGTGTTCCTCGCCGAGGGGGGTGTGGTCGTGCGGGTCGTGGAGGGAGTAGCGGCCGCGGGGCATGGTGGGTCCTTGGACGAGAACGGGACAGGCCCCCACCGAGGAGGGCGGGGGCCTGCACGCCGGTCACCGCGGTGGCTGCTCGACGGCGGCCACCGGGGCGGTGTCAGTAGCGGTAGTGGTCCGGCTTGTAGGGGCCCTCGACCTTGACGCCGATGTAGGCGGCCTGCTCCGGGCGGAGCGTGGTCAGCTTGACGCCGAGTGCGTCGAGGTGGAGGCGGGCCACCTTCTCGTCGAGGAGCTTCGGCAGGACGTAGACGTCCGTCGGGTACGACTCCGGCTTGGTGAAGAGCTCGATCTGGGCCAGGGTCTGGTCCGCGAAGGAGTTCGACATCACGAAGGACGGGTGGCCGGTGGCGTTGCCGAGGTTGAGCAGGCGGCCCTCGGAGAGGACGATCAGGACCTTGCCGTCGGCGAACGTCCAGGTGTGGACCTGCGGCTTGACCTCGTCCTTGACGATGCCGGGGATCTTCGCGAGGCCGGCCATGTCGATCTCGTTGTCGAAGTGGCCGATGTTGCCCACGATGGCCTGGTGCTTCATCTTGGCCATGTCGGCGGCCATGATGATGTCCTTGTTGCCCGTGGTGGTGACGAAGATGTCGGCGGTCTCGACGACCTCGTCCAGGGTGGTGACCTGGAAGCCGTCCATCGCCGCCTGGAGGGCGTTGATCGGGTCGATCTCGGTGACGATGACCCGGGCGCCCTGGCCGCGCAGGGACTCCGCGCAACCCTTGCCGACGTCGCCGTAGCCGCAGACGACCGCGACCTTGCCGCCGATGAGGACGTCGGTGGCGCGGTTGATGCCGTCGATCAGGGAGTGGCGGCAGCCGTACTTGTTGTCGAACTTCGACTTGGTGACGGCGTCGTTCACATTGATCGCCGGGAAGAGCAGCGAGCCGGCCTGCTGCATCTCGTAGAGGCGGTGGACGCCGGTGGTGGTCTCCTCGGTGACGCCGCGGATCTCGGACGCCAGCTGGGTCCACTTCTGCGGGTTCTCACCGAGCGTGCGGTTCAGCAGCGTGAGGATCTGGGCGTACTCCTCACTGTCGGCCGTCGACGGGTCCGGGGCCGCGCCGGCCTTCTCGAACTCGACGCCCTTGTGCACGAGGAGGGTGGCGTCGCCGCCGTCGTCCAGGATCATGTTGGGGCCGCCGGTGGCGGTGCCGGGCCAGGTCAGCGCCTGCTCCGTGCACCACCAGTACTCCTCCAGCGTCTCGCCCTTCCAGGCGAAGACGGGGACGCCCTGCGGGTTCTCCGGGGTGCCCTCCGGGCCGACGGCGATGGCGGCCGCGGCGTGGTCCTGGGTGGAGAAGATGTTGCAGGACGCCCAGCGGACCTGAGCGCCCAGGGCGACCAGCGTCTCGATGAGCACGGCCGTCTGCACCGTCATGTGCAGCGAGCCGGTGATACGGGCGCCTGCCAGCGGCTGCGCCTGTGCGTACTCCTTGCGGATCGCCATCAGGCCGGGCATCTCGTGCTCGGCGAGGGTGATCTCCTTACGACCGAAAGCTGCCAGCGACAGGTCCGCGACCTTGAAGTCCTGGCCGGTGGAGGTGGTGGTCATACGGGCTGCTCCTCCTGAAGGGGCGAGCGAGGTTGGGTACGGCTGTGCACGCGGTCAGTGTGCGGGCACGGCTGACTCCCCGCAGGTGGCTGGCACCTGCCCGGACACACCCGTCCCCTTGGCCGCAGCGCAGTCCGTCGGAGGCCCTCTCTCCCTCGGCCGGTCCGTCGCGCGGGCCGCCCGACCGCCATCAGCAGCGACGTCTGGCTCTGGTCACGAATCTACACCGATGGTGGTGGTGAACCCCAGCCCCGTCCGGCCCTGTTCCGCCCTCGGAGGTCGTGATCGCTTTTCTCCGCAGGCGTCGTGTTGCAGGATTCGATCAACGCGCGGACGGGGGATCCGTCGGCGCTGCCGCGTGCCGATCTGTGAGGAGATCCATGTGACCAGTCCAGCCGGCCCCGCCGAGGGCGCGGGGGTCAGGGGGCCGGGGCTCAGGCTGCTGGCGGTGACCGCCTGTCCGACGGGTATCGCCCACACCTATATGGCGGCGGAGAAGCTGGCGCAGGCCGCCGAGGCGCTCGGTCATGAGATCAAGGTGGAGACGCAGGGGTCGATCGGGGCGGAGAACGTCCTGACCGACAACGATGTCAGACAGGCGGACGGTGTCATCGTCGCCGCCGACAAGGACGTCGACCTGAGCCGCTTCGCCGGGAAGCGGGTGCTGTCGGTCGGGGTGGCCGAGGGGATCCATCATCCGGAGCGGCTGATCGAGCGGGTGCGGACCGCCCCGGTGTACGAGGGCTCCGGGGGCGGCGTGCCGCCGGCAGCCCGGGGCGGCGGCAAGGAGCGGGGTGCCGTCTACAAGGCGCTGATGAACGGCGTCTCGTACATGATTCCGTTCGTGGTCGTCGGCGGGCTGCTGATCGCGGTGTCGCTCGCGCTGGGCGGGCACACCACGGCGCAGGGGATCGTCTTCGACAACTCCTTCTGGAAGTCGGTCAACGACATCGGCACCATCGGCTTCACGCTGATGATCCCGGTCCTCTCCGGCTATATCGCCTATGCGATCGGTGACCGGCCTGCGTTGGTGCCGGGCATGGTGGGGGGCTGGATCGCGGGGCACGGGGAGCTCTACGACAGCAAGGCGGGCGCGGGCTTCATCGGGGCGATCGCGACGGGGTTCCTGGCCGGTTATCTGGTCCGGTGGATCAAGAAGGTCGAGGTCCCGGCGTTCGTCCGGCCGATCATGCCGGTGATCGTGATCCCGGTCGTGGCGACGTCCGCGCTGGGCCTGTTCTTCGTCTATGTGATCGGGCGGCCGATCTCCTGGGTGTTCGAGCATCTGACGAGCTGGCTGGGCGGGCTGACGGGCACGAGTGCGGCGCTGCTGGGCGTGCTCCTCGGTCTCATGATCGCTTTCGACATGGGCGGGCCGGTCAACAAGACGGCGTTCCTCTTCGGCACGGGCCTGGTCTCCAGGAACCCGGAGATCATGGGGATGTGTGCCGCGGCCATTCCCGTACCGCCGCTCGGGCAGGGGCTCGCGACGCTGCTGCGGCGCCGGCTGTACACCGATCAGGAGCGGGAGACGGGCCTGGCGGCGCTGTTCATGGGGTTCTTCGGCATCACGGAGGGCGCGATCCCGTTCGCCGCCGCCCGGCCGGCGCGGGTGATTCCCGCCAATATGCTCGGCGGCGCGGTGGCGGGGGCGGTCGCTGGGCTGGCGGCGGTGAAGGACAGCGTGCCGCACGGCGGTCCGATCGTCGCGGTGCTGGGGGCGGTCGGCGGGGTGCCGATGTTCTTCGTCGCGATCGCCGTGGGCACGGCGGTGACGGCGCTGACGACGGTCTCGCTGATGTCGCTCGGCGGCGGCCGTACGGCCGTGGGTGTGCCGGCGGCGGGCGCTGCCGCCGTCCCGCCGGAGGTTCCGCCGGCCGAGGAGGGCGCGGCGCTGTCCGGTTACCTCACCGAGCGGACCGTACGGCCGCGGCTCGTGGCGAGCGGCAAGGAGGCGGCGATCCGGGAGATGGCCGAACTGCTGGCGGCCTCCGGCAAGGTGACGGACGTCGAGGGGCTCGTGCGTGCCGCGCTCGCCCGTGAGGAGCTGGGGACGACGGGGCTCGGGGAGGAGATCGCCGTGCCGCACGCGAAGACGGACGCGGTCTCGGCGCCGGTCGTCGGTTTCGCGCGGTCCGCGGAGGGGGTCGAGTGGGGGGCGCTGGACGGCACGAGGGCCCGGCTGGTCTTCATGATCGCGGTGCCGGTGGCCGACGCGGGGGACGAGCATCTGCGGCTGCTGGCGATGCTGTCGCGGAAGTTGATGGATCCCGCGTTCCGGGAACGGTTGCTCGCGGCGGAGGAGCGGGGGGAGATCGTGGAGGCGCTCCGGGAGGTCGGGTAGGGGCGCTCCCCCACCCGGCCTCCGGGGGTTCTCGTCAGTGGCGGGCGGGGCCGCCCGGGGTCGCCGCCGGGTCCTCGCCCGCCGTCGCCGCTTCCTCGCTGTAGATGTCGGGTTCGAGGTAGATCGCGCGGACGATCGGGACCGCTTCGCGGATGCGGGCCTCGGCGGCGTCGATGGCGCGGGCGACCTGGGCGGCGGTGTCGTCGTGCCGTACGGCGATCTTGGCCGCGACGAGGAGTTCCTCGGGGCCGAGGTGGAGGGTGCGCATGTGGATGACGCCGGTGACGGTGTCGCCGTCCACGGCGGCGGCGCGGATCTTCGCGATCTGTTCCGGGCCCGCGGCCTCGCCGAGCAGCAGGGACTTGGTCTCGGCGGCCAGGACGAGCGCGATGAGGACGAGCAGGATGCCGATGCACAGCGTGCCGATGCCGTCCCAGACGCCGTCGCCGGTGGCGAGGGTCAGGCCCACGCCGAGGAGGGCGAGGACGAGGCCGATGAGGGCGCCGAAGTCCTCCAGCAGGACGACGGGGAGTTCGGGGGCCTTGGCCGTGCGGATGAAGGAGCGCCACGACTGCTTGCCGCGCAGGGCGTTGGACTCCTTGATCGCCGTGCGGAAGGAGAAGCCCTCGGCGACGACCGCGAAGACCAGCACGCCGACCGGCCAGTACCAGTGCTCCAGCTCGTGCGGTTCCTTGATCTTCTCGAAGCCTTCGTAGAGCGCGAAGACGCCGCCGATGGTGAACAGGACGATGGAGACGAGGAATCCGTAGACGTAGCGCTCCCGGCCGTAGCCGAAGGGGTGCTCCTCGCTCGCCTTCTTCTCCGCCTTCCTGCCGCCCAGCAGGAGCAGCAGCTGGTTGCCGGAGTCGGCGACGGAGTGGACTCCTTCGGCGAGCATGGACGACGAGCCGCTGAACGCGAACGCGACGAATTTGGCCACGGCGATGGCCATGTTGGCCCCCAACGCGGCGACGATGGCCTTGGTTCCGCCTGATGCGCTCATGGGTGCGGCATGTCCCTTTCGCCGGGGTGTTGCTTTGCGCTTCCTTTACGGCGGGTCATTGTCGCAGCCGTCGGGCGGGGTCCGGGGTCAGAGGGCGACCGTGGCGCGGAAGACGGTGGCGTCGTCGCCGGTGAGTTCGGCGCTCTCGCCGGCCCGTACGAAGGCGGACTCGCCGCGGCGAAGGCGCAGCTCGGTGCCGTCGGGGGTGCGCAGGGCCGCGGTGCCGAAGACGCACAGGAGGATCTGGGGGGCGCCCGCGGGGAGGGCGGCGGGGGTTTCGGAGGCGGGTGCGAAGACGTAGCGGGAGAGGCGGAATTCGTCGACGGGTGTCGCGTAGACCTCTTCGCCGCCGGCGTCGGCCTCGGGGCGCAGGACGGCGGGGTCGGTGCTCTCGAAGCGGACGACGCGGAGCAGTTCGGGGACGTCGATGTGTTTCGGGGTCAGGCCGCAGCGGAGGACGTTGTCGGAGTTGGCCATGATTTCGACGCCGAGGCCGTCGAGGTAGGCGTGGGGGACGCCCGCGCCGAGGTAGAGGGCTTCGCCGGGGCTCAGGCGGACGTGGTTGAGGAGCATGGCGGCGATGACGCCGGGGTCGCCGGGGTAGTGGCGGGCGATGGAGGCGTAGGCGGCGTACGCGTCGCGGTGCGGGCCGTCCTCGGCGGCGAGGCGGGCGCAGGCGGTGGCGGCGGCGTGGACGGTGTCGGCGACGGCGGTGTGTTCGGCGGTCAGGACGGCGGTGAGGACCTCGCGCAGGGCGTCGGCTTCGGGCTGTGCGTGGAGGAGGTCGGCGTAGGGCTTGAGGGAGTCGACGTCGAGGGCGGCGAGCAGTGCGGCCGTCTCGGCGGGGGCGCGGAAGCCGCAGAGGCCCTCGAAGGGGGTGAGGGCGCAGAGCAGTTCGGGTTTGTGGTTGGCGTCGCGGTAGGTGCGGTGGGGTGCGTCTGCGGGGATGCCGCGGGCTTCCTCGTCGGCGTATCCGGCCTTGGCCCGGTCGAGGTCGGGGTGGACCTGGAGGGAGAGCGGGGAGGCGGCGGCGAGGAGTTTGAGCAGGAAGGGCAGCTGGGGTCCGAAGCGGCGTACGGTCCCGGGTCCGAGTTCGGCTTCCGGTGCGTCGGCGATGGTGTCGCACAGGGGCCGGGGTCCACTGCCGCGGTCGACGCGGGAGGGGGCACCGGGGTGGGCGCCCATCCAGAGCTCGGCCTGCGGTTCGCCGGTGGGGTTGGTGCCGAGGAGCTCGGGGATCGCGGTGGTGGAGCCCCACGCGTAGGGGCGCACGGTGTTGGCGAGGCGGTCCATGGGGCGGCTTCCTGACTGTTCGTACGGCTGGCGTCGCGTTCACGAGCCCGGTCGTCGGTCACGGGTCCGTGCCCTTCCCGCGTTCTACGGGGTGGAGGCGAGCGCCAGATAGACGGCGGCGAAATCCGTGATGGCGAGGAGCTCCGCGGCGGTCTCCAGCGGGGTGCCGCCCTCGGTGGCCTCCAGCTCGCTGATGGGGGTCTCACGCTGGAGGACGAATTCGCGGGCGGCGGGTCCGGGTGAGGTGATGTCGGGGGCGCGCTCGCGGAGCAGCACGACGCGGGCGTGGAGGGCTTCGGGGTCCTCGACGCGGTCGCGGAAGAAGTCCTCGGGGTCGGCGCCCGCGGCGAAGTCCCCGGCGAGCAGGGTGCCGTGGGCGGTCAGTGCTTCGGGCAGTTCGGCGGCGAGGGCGGGGCGGCCGGAGAGTGCGGCGAGGACGGTGGCGAAGTGGCGGCCGACGGCGCCGGCGAGGTCGCCTTCGGACCAGATCAGCGGGAGGGTGCCCGCGAGCTCGGCCGCGAGGGTCTTGGCGGGGTTGCTGTAGGTGGCGTGGGCGGGGCCGCAGACCTCGGCGATCTGGTCGAGCCGGTCGGCGAGGGATTCGACGGCGCCCTGGTCGGCGGCGAGCAGGCCGATGCGGTCGGCGAGGGCGAGGAGCGGGGTGAGCAGGGCCCAGAGGGTGCCGGGGCCGACGGGGAGCGCGGCGGCGGTTTCCGCGCCGCCGGTGGGTGCCTCGCCGGGGGCTGCGGTCAGCGGGATGGTCAGGCCGCGAACCTGCTCGGTGGCGTCGGCCAGGGGGGTGCCGTCGGGGGTGACGCAGACGACGGAGCAGCCTCGGCGGTACGCCTGCTCCAGCAGGATCGCGAGGCCGGGTTCCGTGCCGTCGGGGGTGGCGACGAGCAGCAGGTCCAGCGGGCCCGTCCAGCCGGGGAGCGTCCAGCGCAGGGCGCCGGGGGCGGGGGCGACGCCGGTGGGGCGGATGAGGGTGAAGGGGGCGCTGCCGCCGGCGAGGGCGGTCAGCAGGTCGGCGGCGTAGCCGGCGGCGGGGGCGGGTCCGGCGAGGAGGACGGCGCGTGGGCGGCCGTCCGGCCGGAGCGCGCCGATGCCCGCTTCGGTGGCGTTGCGGGCGGCCGTGCGGACCCTGGCGCCGGATTCCGCGGCGCCGCGCAGGAGGCCGCGGAGATCGGCTCGGGAGAGGGCTTTCGGGTCATCGAGGAGTGACTCGTCGAACACCGTTGATCAGCCTCCGATCGCCGTGGCGTACGCCGTACGGGTGTGTGCCGGGCCGGGCGGGCGTCAGGCGGGGCGCCGGGCCTCGTCGACGAGCAGGACGGGGATGCCGTCGCGCACGGGGTAGGCCAGGCCGCAGGTCTTGCTCTCGCAGACCAGCTCCGCGCCCTGCTCTTCCTCGTGGAGGGGTGCGTGGCACTCCGGGCAGGCGAGGATCTCCAGAAGACCGGCTTCGAGCGGCATGGGGGTTCCCTTCGGCGTGTACGTCCCTTGCCCGGCAAGCGTAGTCGCTCGCGCTGGGGGTGGCGGTTATCCGGGGCGGGTGGGGCCGCGGCCGGCGCTTCGGGTGGCGGGTGGGACGGGCCGGTGTCGCGCCGGCCCGTCCTTTCCCGCTTCCCGGGGTCCCGCTTCTTGCGTTACGCGCGGACGAGGGCGAGGACCTCGTCGCGGAGGCGGGCCACCGTCTCGGGGTCGCGTGCCTCGACGTTCAGGCGGAGGAGCGGCTCGGTGTTGGAGGCGCGGAGGTTGAACCACCAGTCGGCGGCCGTGACGGTCAGGCCGTCGAGCTCGTCGAGCCGGACGTCGTCGCGGCCGGCGTAGGCGGCCTTGACCGCTGCCGCGCGCCCGGCCTGGTCGTCGACGGTGCTGTTGATCTCGCCGGAGGCGGCGTAGCGGTCGTACTGCGCGACGAGCCGGGACAGCGGCTCGTCCTGGCCGCCGAGGGCGGCGAGGACGTGCATCGCGGCGAGCATGCCGGTGTCGGCGTTCCAGAAGTCGCGGAAGTAGTAGTGCGCGGAGTGCTCGCCGCCGAAGATCGCGCCGGTGCGGGCCATCTCCTCCTTGATGAAGGAGTGTCCGACGCGGGTGCGGACGGCCTTGCCGCCGTGTTCCTTGACGACCTCGGGCACGGACCAGGAGGTGATGAGGTTGTGGATGACCGTGCCGCCGGGGTGCTTGGCGAGTTCGCGGGCGGCGACCAGGGCGGTGATGGCGGAGGGGGAGACCGGGTCGCCGTTCTCGTCGATCACGAAGCAGCGGTCGGCGTCGCCGTCGAAGGCGAGGCCGATGTCGGCGCCGACCTCGCGCACGCGTGCCTGGAGGTCGACGAGGTTCTTCGGGTCGAGGGGGTTGGCCTCGTGGTTGGGGAAGGTGCCGTCCAACTCGAAGTACATCGCGTCGAGTTCGAGCGGCAGGCCGTCGAAGACGGTGGGGACGGTGTGGCCGCCCATGCCGTTGCCCGCGTCCACCACGACCTTCAGCGGGCGGATGGCCGACAGGTCGACGAGGCCGCGCAGGTGCTTCGCGTAGTCGCCGAGGACGTCCCGCTCGGTGATCGTGCCGGGGGTGGCGGCGGGCTCGGGCGCGCCGGTCTCCATCCACCGCTCCGTGAGCGCGCGGATGTCGGAGAGGCCGGTGTCCTGGCCGACGGGTGCGGCGCCGGCGCGGCACATCTTGATGCCGTTGTACTGCGCGGGGTTGTGCGAGGCGGTGAACATCGCGCCGGGCAGGCCGAGGGCCCCGCTCGCGAAATACAGCTCGTCGGTCGAGCAGAGCCCGATCTCGGTGACGTCGACGCCGAGCGCCGCGGCGCCCCGCGCGAAGGCCCGGGACAGGCCGGGCGAGGAGGGGCGCATGTCGTGCCCGGTCACGATCGCGTCCGCGCCGGTGACCTTGGCGAAGGCAGCGCCGAACAGCTCGGCCAGCGGCTCGTCCCACTGGTCGGGGACGACACCGCGGACGTCGTACGCCTTCACGATCTGCGACAGATCAGCCACAGCCAACCCCTCCTGGAGTCCTTTACGGGGAGACAAACCTACCTGGAGGCACTGACAATCCGGGCATCGGAGGAGTGGAAGGCCGGGTGCGGACGGGTGTTGACGGCGGTGGGCCGGGGAACGGGCGCCGGGGCGTCAGGAGTCGGGCGAGCGCAGGACCCTGAGGTGGCCTCGGCGCGCGACCTCCATCGGGTCGGCCTCGCGGCCGCCGGGCGCCGGGGCGCCGGGGGTGCCGGCCGGTCCCGTCAGGCGCTCCTGCGGACGGGCCGCTTCCCGCACGGCGTTGGCCAGCGCTTCGAGGTCGTCACCGCTGGGGCGGGCGGGGCCGGTGTCGAGGGCGAGCCGGACCACGTCCCAGCCGCGGGGTGCGGTCAGGCGCTCGGAGTGCTCGGCGCACAGGTCGTAGCAATGGGGCTCGGCGTAGGTGGCGAGCGGTCCGAGAACGGCGGTCGAATCGGCGTAGACGTACGTCAGCGTCGCGACGGCCGGGCGGCCGCACGCGGTGCGCGAACAGCGACGTACAGGGCTCACGAGGTTGGACGGTACCGCACTCTTGAGCGGTCCGCGACGACTCACCCCCGGCTCACTCCTCCGTGTCGGCTCCGTTCGCCCCGTGGACGCCGCTTCCGTACCGCCTGGTTGAGCTGTGTGGAGGCCCTGCGGGCAGGGCGCACCGGCGGTGAAATCTGTCATCAAGCTGTCCGCACAGTGTCCTTCAACGAGCATGACACCGTCCTGCACATGGCCGTAATTGATCGCAGAAGTGACTGAAACATTCATCCGGCGACATTCGGCTGATATGCGATCACTACGTGCACACGGGCGGACGACGGCTACCCTCAGGAGTGATGGACAGCCCCGTACCTCCTCCGGTCACCTCCGGAGGCGCCCCCAGCCCCGCCGGACCGCGGCCGCGTCACCGCGACCGCCACGGACGCGGCATGCGCGGACCGATCGCCCCGCCCCAAGTGCCGCTGTCGGTCAGCCGGGGCGAGGCGTTCGTCGACCTGGTGCACGACTCGGCGGAGCGGCTGGAGCGGCTCTGGCCGCAGCTGTCCGCGGTCGACTTCGTCGTGCGCGAGGTCCCGGTGACCCCACGTGACGGACGCGGCACCATGAGCGACACCGAAGGGCTCGACGCCTTCGAGTTCGACGGCGAGACGGTGCCGCTCGGGCGGTACGTCGCCGCGCACGGCGACACCCCGGACCGGATCGTCATCTACCGGCGGCCGGTGGAGATCCGCACCAAGTCCCGCGACGAGCGCGCGCTGCTCGTGCACGAGGTCGTGGTGGAGCAGGTCGCCGAACTCCTCGGGCTGGCACCGGAGTCGGTGGACCCGCGCTACGGCCAGGACTGACCGCCGCGGCACCGGCCCGCGCTCCGGCGACGCCAACAGGGCATCCGCGCGGGAGGTTTGAGCGCCGGTGCCGCGCCAATGGTCAGAAGGTGACAGCCGGCCAGGTCACCGGTTCAGCATCGACAGGTCCTGACCGGCCTCCGGGACGGCCACCGTGGAGCGGTCGTCCGGTACGGGCTGGATCGTGAACATCGGCACGCCGTCCTTGGGCAGCGCGAGCATCCGCGAGGCGTGCACCGGGCCGCCCGAGACCTTCTCCACGGTCACCGCGTAGCTCCCCTTCGCGCCGGAGGGCTCTGGCGGCTCCACGGACAGCGTGGTGCCGGGCTTGACGGTGTACGTCTTGCTGACGGCACCGCCCCCGTCGCTGCCGGCCGAGGAGGTGACCTTCACCTGGGCCGCTTCCCTGCCGGGCGCGACCAGGGCGAGGGTGCTGCTCTTCGCGCGGTTGTCGGCGACCGTGCCGCGCTTGTCGACCGGCGGGGTGGCGGCGATGAAGGCCGTCTCCTGCTTGTCGTCCTTGCCCCGGGTGACCCGCACCGCGGCGACCACCGGCGTGCTGCCGCCGTCCGCCGTGAGCAGCAGCGAGCCCGCCTCGCCGCGGGTGACGTCCCCGAGGTCGACGGCCGTCGTCATGCCGCTCTTGACGTGCACGCTCTCGTGCCCGGCCGGGGTGATCGCGCTGTTCGCCCCGGCGAAGCGCAGCTTCAGGTCGGCGTCGTCGGAGCCGGGTGCGAAGACGTAGAGGCGGACGGACGTGGCGTCGCCCGGGATGCCCGGGAGCACGGCGTCGGGTGATGCCTCGGCGGAGGGCGGCAGCCAGTCGCCGCCGAGCTTCTCGTCGGACGCCTGGAGCGCCGCACCGACGCGTCCGGAGCGGGCGGCCACATGGAGCGTCGCGTTCTCCGTGGGGGCGTCCGTGAGGGTCGACAGGAGCACCGGCACGGTGGAGCGCGGCGGGATGTTGATGCCCTCGCCGGCGGCCGCCTGGATCCGGCCGTCCTTGCCGTACATCTCCAGGTCGACGACGGCGGGCGTGCTGTCCGGGTTGGTCAGGTGGACGTAGTCCTGGCGGCCCTTGGCGGTGCTCGCGCCCGGGAACCAGAAGGACGTGTCGGGTGCCGTGCAGGTGAGCCCGTGCAGTCCGCGGCCGCTGCCCGCGCTCACCACGGTGCTCTGCTGCGCGGTCCAGCCGGGGGCGAGAGTGCCGTCGGCGGTGCCGATGAGGGCGGGGGCGTCGGAGCGGTCGGTGGTGGCGGTGACGGGCTTGCCGGGCTCCTTCAGGGACAGCACCGTCGCACCGGCCGCCACCGCGCCCTGGGCGTCGTCCTTCTTCTTGCCCTTGGCGTCGGACTTGCCGTCGGACTTGGAATCCGGCTTGCCGTCGTCCTTCTTCGCCGGGCCCGCCGCCGTGCCGCTCGCCGCGAGCAGGTCCGCGGTGGCCTTGCGCGTGCTCGTGCGGACGGAAGCGCCGGCCGGAGTGAAGGCGGTGTACGTCGTCTCCCCCACGTCCGAGGAGGTGGGCGCCGGGCAGAGCAGCATCGAGCGCTCCACGGGCAGCCGGGCGGGCGCCTTCGCGGCCGTACCGGCGGTGCCCGACGGTGCCTCGAACACGGCGACGCCGGTGACCGCGGCGAGCGCCGCCACCGCGCCGAACAGGGACAGGGTGGTGCGCTTCACTGCTGCTCGCTCCCGTCGCGGTGCTGGTGCTGCTGCCGGCCACCGTCGCCGTACGTCGTGTCGTAGTGCTGCTGTCCGTAGCCGTACGGGTCGTACGTCTCCGCCGCGTACGGGTCGGCGGGATAGTGCGCCTGTTGCGCGTACTCACCGCCCTGCTGCTGGTACGAGCCGTCGTAGGCGCCGCCGTAACCGCCCTCCTGGTAGGGCTGCTGGTCGTACGTGTAGCCCTGGGCGTCGCCCCACTGGCCGTACTGCTGCTGTTGCGGGACGGCGGCGTAGGGGTCGGCGGTCTGCTGGGCGTACGGGTCGGCCGTGGGCTCGGGCGCGGGGGGCTCCGGTGCGGTGGGGGCGGGCGTTGCCTCCGCCTGGGCGGCGGCGCGCAGGCGGCGGGCCCGGCGGCCCTCTCCGGCGGCCGACTGCGCCGGTACGGAGGGTGCCGCGGGGGCGGCGGGCGCCGGGGCGCCGGTCTCCGGCAGGTCGTCGTCGACCTCGCGGCGGCGGCCCGGCAGGGCGAGCACCACCAGGACGGCGGCGAGGAGTCCCTGGGCCCAGAGCCACGCCGTGTGCGCCAGGGGGGCCTGGTAGGTCAGGGCGAGCTTTCCGCCTCCGGCGGGCAGTTCGAAGCCCTGCGCCCAGCCGTCGACGGTGGTGCGCTTGAGCGCGTGGCCGTCGAGGGTGGCCTGCCAGCCGGGCGCGGCCTTGTCGGCGACGCGCAGGACGCGGCCCTGGGGGCCGTCCGGGATGGTGGTGTGTGCCTCCACCGGGCCGGAGGCGACCGTCACGGGCGCGGACTGCTGTGCGGCGTTCTGCCCGGCGCCGGGGGTGATGGTGACGCGGGCGACGTCGCGGTCGACCCGCCACAGCGAGCTGCGGTCCTGGCGGCTGAGCCGGGTGAGGCCCGGGGTGGTGTCCAGGACCCGGCCCATGGAGCGTGGCGCGCTGTCGCGGACGAGGACGTAGCCGACGGCGTAGTCGCCGAGGATGCCGGCCTGGTCGGCTCCGGATCCCGCGACGAGGCCGGCGACGGCGGTGTCGAGCTTCTTGTCGCCTCCGGCGGCGACGGCCAGTTCGGCGTCGCCGGTCCGGGTGCCGGAGCCCCGGACCAGGGCGTAGCCGACGTGTCCGCCGGTGCCGTCGAGCACCAGGGTGCGGGCCTGGTCGCGGGTGCCCGCCTCCTCGGCGACGAACGCCGGTACCTGCTCCGGGGAGCGCCGCTCCAGCGGCCCGTCGGCCCCGGCCGCCATCCACACGGCGGCGGCGACCAGGGGGCCCGCCACGGCCGTCAGGGCGATCAGGGCGGCCACGGGCTGACGCCAGCCGAAGCTGAGGGCGGCGACGCGCTCGCGGGCGCCCTCGGCGCCCACGACGGCCGCCGCGATGAGCGCCAGGCAGTAGACCAGGGCCGCGGGCCCGGCCCAGCCGCTGCCGTTCGCCAGGGCGGCGCACAGGAGGGCGGCGAGCGCCACCGCCCAGGCGGTACGGACCGCGCGGGTCCGGTCGGCGCGCAGCAGGGCGGCGAGGGCGGCCAGGACGACGCCGGTGAGCAGCAGGCCGCCGAAGGTCTTCGGGCCGCCCGGGTCGCCCGCCAGGAGGTGCCAGGGCGCGGTCGTGCCGTGCCCGTGGTCGAGGCCCGCCTCGGTGAAGAAGCGGCCGGGGTCGGTGAACAGCCCGAGCGACCAGGGGGCGAGCACGAGGAGCGGGGTGAGGACGACGGCGAGGAAGCGCGGCCCGTGGAGGGTCAGCCACGCGCCGCCGCCCCGCACCGCGTGCACGGCGAGCGCGCCGAGGCCCAGGACGACGGCGAGCGGCCAGACGAGGGGGGTGAAGGCGGTGGTGACGGTGAGCAGGAGCGCGTACGTCCAGGAGGCGCGCCAGGTGGGGCGGGCGCCGGGGACGCGCAGTGCGGTGGCGGCGACGGCCGCGCGGGCCATCAGCGGCAGCAGGATCGCGAGGACGGCGGTGCCGACCCGGCCGGTGGCGAGGGCGCCGGTGGTGGCGGGCAGGAAGGCGTACGCGACGCTCGCCCAGGCGCGCAGCAGGCGGGAGGAGACGAGCGGGCGGGAGGCGAAGTAGGCGGTGAGTCCGGCCAGTGGCACGGAGCAGACCAGCAGGAGGGTGAGGGTGAAGCCGGTGGAGCCGAGGAAGAGCGTGCCCAAGGCGGCGAGTACGGCCAGGTAGGGGGGCGCGCTGCCGGTGTTGCCGACGCCGACGGGGTGCCAGCCGCCGGTGTAGCGCGCCCAGAGGCCGGAGACGCCGTCGGGCACGGGCAGCAGGGCGCCGCCGGACAGCGAGCCGCCGCCGAAGAGCGCGCGGCAGGCGATCACCGAGACGAGCAGCAGGAGGGCGAAGAGGACGGGGGCCGGCTTGCGGGCGATGCGCCGGAGCCGGGTGAACTGTTCGACTTCCAGGAAGTCCGCGTCGTCGCCGCCGGGTCCGGATTCGACGGCGCCGTGGCGTCCGGCGGAGGAGAGTTCCGCTTCGGAGCGGCCGCCGAGGTTGCTCGCGAGCTGTTCGACGGTGGCCCGGACGGTCGCGCCGGGTGGCGGGAACAGGGGCCGCAGTTCGCTCGCGGCGACGGTGGAGGCGCCCCGCCTCTTGCGGGCGGCGCGGAGCCGGCCGGGGCGCAGCAGGGTGCCGAAGAGTCCGGTGAGTTCGTCGAGTGCCTGTCCGGGTGCCTTGCCGAGGAGGTAGCCGACGGTGCGCAGCAGGGTGCCGAGGACGAGCCGGAGCATGACGTACGGCAGGAGCGGGCCGCGGGTGTTGGCGAGGAGGGCGTAGACGGCGCCCGCTTTGTCGACGCGGTGGGGGTTCACGGCGGAGCGGCCGGCGCAGTCGACGGGGCGGCGTTCGCGGGCGGCGGCCTCGGCGTGCCGCATGACGGCGTCGGGGGCGACGAGCACGCGGTGTCCGGCGGTGTGAGCACGCCAGCACAGGTCGATGTCGTCGCGCATGAGGGGCAGGCGGGGGTCGAAGCCGCCGAGCTGTTCGTAGACGTCGCGGCGGACGAGCATGCCGGCGGTGGAGACGGCGAGGACGGGGCGGACCTGGTCGTGCTGGCCCTGGTCCTGCTCGCGGCGCTCCAGGCCGGTCCAGCGGCGGCCGCTGCGGGCGATGGAGACGCCGACCTCCAGCAGCTGTCTGCGGTCGTACCAGCTGCGGAGCTTGGGGCCGATGACGGCGGCGTCGGGTTCGGCGTCGGCGACGCGCAGCAGTTCGTGCAGGGCGCCGGGTTCGGGGGCGCAGTCGTCGTGGAGCAGCCACAGCCACTGGACGGGGTCGAGGTCGTCGTGGCGGTGGTCGGCGCGGCCGCCCTGGTCGTAGGGGTCCTCCTGCCAGGTGCGGCTGACGGGGTCCCAGCCGCTTGAGCGCTTGAGGTACGGGAGTTCGCCGGGGTCCGGTGCGGGGACCGCGCGGACGGCCTCGTCGACGGCGGCGCCGAATCCGGCGCGGCGGGCGAGGTGCAGGACCCGGTCGGGGCCGAGGGCCTCGGCGAGCAGTCGCGCGGAGTCGTCGGTGCTGCTGGTGTCGGCGGCGACGGCGCTCTGGACGGGCCGTTCCTGGCCGAGCAGTCCGGTCAGCGCGTCGGGCAGCCAGCGGGCGCCGTCGTGGGCGACGAGCACGGCGGTCACGACGTGGCGTGGGAACGCCGGGGGGACTGCGGGGTCGAACGTGGCAGAGGTGGCCGGGTAGTGGGCCGCCGTATTGCTGTGCACGGACATCGAGGTACGGGCCCTCCGGCCGGGGTCCGGGGGTCGCCCCCCGGAGGACTGCTGTGCGGTTGCTGGCTGCGGTCGAGCGGTGCGCTCGACGGGCCACCACACTAGGGCCTCTCCGGCGGTGTGTGCCCCCGCGTGTCCCCGTCAGCGGGTGCGGGCTCCCGGGCCTCGGAACACGGTCGCGCCGGGTGTCCGTGCGGCGCCCGGCCCGGTGGCGGGGGTGCCGCCCCGGCGGGCGGATATGCCGTGTCCGGGCCGGTGGCCGCGAACGCGGCGGTCCGCCGCTCGCTGTGGAACGCGGCAGGCGGACCGTGCGTCACGAGCGGAGTGCGGCGTCGCTATTTCTCTTCGTCGGACTTCAATAAGACTGTCCACAGAACTGTTTGTCCGATCAATCAGACCGCTGCTTTCTTGAGGCGGCGGCGCTCTCGCTCGGACAAACCTCCCCAGATGCCGAAGCGCTCGTCATTGGCAAGGGCATATTCAAGGCACTCCGAGCGGACCTCGCAGGCGAGACAGACCTTCTTGGCCTCGCGCGTGGAACCACCCTTCTCGGGGAAGAAGGACTCGGGATCGGTCTGAGCGCACAGCGCGCGCTCCTGCCAGCCGAGCTCCTCGTCCGCCTCCTCGACCAGCAGTTGCTGAAACAGCTCGGTCATGTGCGCCCCTCGTCTGTCATTTGCGTCCCCGTGCTGCCTTCATCAAGTGCGGCAGAACAACACGGGTGAAATTACAAGTGTGCCGATCCGGGCCAGTCAAGCCGAGATCTGCTATTGGGCCCCTTATTCACTCTGCGGAACCAAAGCCAAGCAGAAAGTGTCCGAAACATTACAAGTCCGGACAGAATCCACCGCCCGTCCTCGACAGCCCCATCCTCTTCCTGAAGGAGAGGACGTCACGCACGGCAATCCCGTTGCACCGTCCGGCCGAATGATGTTTACGGCCGCGACTCGTGCGCCACCTGTCCGCGACCCCTGGGCCGCAAACCTTTCAGCACCCTCAGTTACCGGATGAGGTGAAAGATTAACCCCAAAACGGACACGCAGTTGACAGAGCGCGGTCGGGCCCGTCACCTTTGGTGGCATGCCAGCCATCGCCGCACTCAGCCTGACCCGTGACTACGGGTCCCGCTGCGCCGTGCAGGCACGCTGTCGCTGTTCCAGCTGTTGATGCCCACGAGCTCCGGCTGAGCTTTCCTCACGCTCCACCTCGTTCCACCCTTCCCGCCCGTCCGCAGGGCCAGCGCTCCCACGCCCGGACGCGTCCGTACGCGTCCGGCGCACCGCCTCCCGCGCGCAGCGCCCCAGCACACCCGCCGAGGAACCCCGCACATGAACAGCGACGTCCAGATCGCCGGTGACCCGCTCGCGATCCCGCACCTGATGCCGCCCGTCCCCGCGCACCCCGCGACCATCGCCGAGTTCGCCGGGCTGGCCCGCTCCATCGCCGCCGACACCACCTCCTGGGCGCACCTCGTGCAGTACGACGCCACCAGCCGCTGGTACCACCGGCTGCGCACCGGCCCCGGCTACGAGGTGTGGCTGCTGAGCTGGGTGCCCGGCCAGGGCAGCGGGCAGCACGACCACGGGCCGTCCTCCGGCGTGCTGACCGTCCTTCAGGGAGAGCTCACCGAGGTCAGCTGGGGCGGCGGCGCCCAGGGCGGCGCACGGCGTCGGCTGCGCGCCGGTGATCAGCGCGTCTTCGCGCCCGGCTACGCCCACGAGGTCGTCAACGACTCCCTCGGCCCGGCCGTGAGCCTGCACGTCTACTCCCCCGGCCTGACGGAGATGCCCATGCGTCACCGTCGGCCCGCGGCCGCCGTGTTGCCCGCCGACCGGGATGCCGTGCGCGGCTGACGCCCCTCACAGGGATGTCACAGGCGGCTGACACACTGTTCCGCATGCAGCGCATTGTGGTTCTGGCCGGCGGGATCGGGGGCGCCCGCTTCCTCCGTGGCCTCAAGTCAGCAGTCCCCGACGCGGACATCACCGTCATCGGGAACACCGGAGACGACATCCACCTCTTCGGCCTCAAGGTCTGTCCCGACCTCGATACCGTGATGTACACCCTCGGCGGGGGCATCCACGAGGAGCAGGGCTGGGGCCGGGCCGGGGAATCCTTCGCCGTGAAGGAGGAGTTGGCGGCCTACGGCGTGGGGCCCGAGTGGTTCGGGCTCGGCGACCGCGACTTCGCCACGCACATCGTCCGTACACAGATGACCGCCGCCGGCTATCCGCTCAGCGCCGTCACCGAGGCGCTCTGCCGCCGCTGGCAGCCGGGCGTGCGGCTGCTGCCGATGAGCGACGACCGCGTCGAGACCCACGTGCTGATCGACGACCCGGACGGCGAGGGCCGCAAGGCCGTCCACTTCCAGGAGTACTGGGTGCGGCTGCGCGCGGCCACCACCGCGCACGCGATCGTCCCCGTCGGCGCGGAGGAGGCGGGGCCCGCGCCCGGCGTGCTGGAAGCGATCGCCGCGGCCGACGTCATCCTCTTCCCGCCGTCCAACCCGGTCGTCAGCGTCGGCACGATCCTCGCCGTGCCCGGCATCCGCGAGGCCGTCGCCGCCGCCGCGGCGCCCGTCGTGGGCCTCTCCCCCATCGTCGGGGACGCGCCCGTGCGCGGCATGGCCGACAAGGTCCTGGAGGCCGTCGGGGTGGAGTCCACGGCCGCCGCCGTCGCCCGCCACTACGGCTCCGGGCTCATCGACGGCTGGCTGGTCGACACCGTCGACGCGGGCGCCGTGGCCGAGGTCGAGGCCGCCGGGATCCGCTGCCGGTCCGTCCCGCTGATGATGACCGACGTCGAGGCCACCGCGCGGATGGCCGAGCAGGCGCTGGCCCTCGCCGAGGAGGTGCGCGCGTGAGTGGCCTGCCGCAGGAGGACGTCCCGGCGTACCGGGTCTGGGCGCTGCCCGGCATCCCCGAGGTGCGGACCGGGGACGACCTCGTCAAGCTCATCGCCTCGGCGGCCGGTGCGGAGGGGCTGCCCGGCCTCGCCGACGGCGACGTCCTGCTCGTCACCTCGAAGATCGTCAGCAAGGCCGAGGGCCGGATCGTCCGGGCCACCGACCGCGAGGCCGCGATCGACGCCGAGGCCGTACGGGTCGTGGCCCGGCGCGGCACCCTCCGCATCGTCGAGAACCGGCAGGGCCTGGTCATGGCCGCCGCCGGGGTCGACGCGTCGAACACCGAGGCCGGCACTGTCCTGCTGCTGCCCGAGGACCCCGACGCCTCCGCCCGCGCCCTGCGCGCCGGGCTCAAGGACGCGCTGGGGGTCGATGTCGGTGTCGTCATCACCGACACCTTCGGCCGCCCCTGGCGCAGTGGGCTGACCGATGTCGCGATCGGCGCTGCCGGGGTGCGCGTCCTCGACGACCTGCGCGGCGGTGTGGACACCCACGGCAATCCCCTGAACGTGACGACCGTCGCCACCGCGGACGAGCTGGCCGCCGCCGGTGACCTCGTCAAGGGGAAGACGGCGGGGCTGCCGGTGGCCGTGGTGCGGGGGCTGCCGCACGTGGTGGGCGACGACGGCGCCGGGGCGCGCGCGCTCGTCCGCGCCCCCGCCGGCGACATGTTCCGGCTGGGCACCTCCGAGGCCGTACGGGAGGCGGTGACGCAGCGGCGCACGATCCGTGAGTTCACCGACGAGCCCGTCGACCCGGGTGCCGTGCGGCGGGCCGTCGCCGCCGCGATCACCGCGCCCGCCCCGCACCACACGACGCCCTGGCGGTTCGTCCTGCTGGAGTCCGAGTCCTCGCGGACGCGGCTGCTCGACGCCATGCGCGACGCGTGGATCTCCGACCTGCGCGGCGACGGCTTCAGTGAGGAGAGCATCGCCAAGCGGGTGCGGCGGGGCGACGTCCTGCGCAACGCCCCGTATCTGGCGGTGCCGTGCCTCGTCATGGACGGCTCCCACACGTATCCGGACGCGCGGCGCAACGCGGCCGAGCGGGAGATGTTCGTGGTCGCCGCCGGGGCCGCCGTCCAGAACTTCCTGGTCGCGCTGGCCGGTGAGCGGCTGGGATCGGCGTGGATCTCGTCGACGATGTTCTGCGCGGATGTCGTGCGGTCGGTGCTTTCGCTGCCTTCGGGGTGGTCTCCGATGGGGGCGGTGGCGATCGGGCACGCGGCGGCGCCGGCTCGGGAGCGGGTGGGGCGAAGCGTTTCGTCTTTTGTCGAGGTGCGGTGAGGTAGGGCCGGGGGTCTGTGGCTGGGCGGGGTGGTCGGGTGCGGGTTGCTTGCGCCTGCGGTGGGCTTTGTTCCCCAGCCCCGCCCCTTCCCGGAACTGGGGCGCTGCCCCAGACCCCGATGTGCGGGTACGTCGGCTGACGCGCAGCGCCTGCGGCGCTAGTCCTCAAACGCCGGACGGGCTGGAAAACCAGCCCGTCCGGCGTTTGAGGACAGCGCGCGAAGCGTGCTTCGGGGGTCTGGGGGCTTGCCCCCAGTTCCGGGAAGGGGCGGGGCTGGGGAACAAAGCCCGCCGCAGGCGCCACTGGCCCGCGCGCCCTCAGATCGCCCTGATGTCGTTCACCGAGAAGCGTGGTGCCCTGCGCGGCGGCGCCACCCCCGCGAGGAGGATCAGGCGGCACGCCCGGTGGCGTTGGCCCGCGTAGGGGGTCAGAAGGTCGAGCATCGCCGCGTCGTCCATCCCCCGCCGGCCCGTCAGCGCATAGCCGACGATCTTCGGAAGGTGCAGGTCGCCGACCGTGACCGCGTCCGTCGCGCCGTTGCTGCGCTGGAGGGTCTCCGCCGCCGTCCACGGGCCGATGCCGGGGACGGCCTGGAGGCGGGCGGCGGCCTGGCGTTCGTCCATGGTGGCGGCCTCCTCCAGGCGGGCGGCCACGCGTGCGGCGCGGACGATCGTCGCGGACCGCTTGCCGTCCACACCCGCCCGGTGCCACTCCCAGGAGGGGATCAGGGCCCAGCCCCGCGGGTCGGGCATGACGCGCATGCGGGGTGCCGGGCCGGGGGCGGGTTCGCCGTGGCGCTGGAGGAGGAGGCGCCACGCGCGGTACGCCTCGTCGCTGGTGACCTTCTGCTCCAGGACCGAGGGGATGAGCGACTCCAGGACCAGCCCGGTGCGGGCGAGCCGGAGCCCCGGGTTGCGGCGGTGGGCCTGGTGCACGAGGCGGTGGCGGGGCGTGAAGGCGGCCGGGTCGTCCGTGCCGCCGAGGAGGGCCGGGAGGTGGTCCAGCAGCCAGTCGGCGCCGGGGCCCCACGCCTCCGCGTGCACCTCGCCGCCGCGAGCGGTCACATGGAGCGTGCCCGGTCCTTCCGGCGTGCGGCTCGCGCGCCAGACGGAACCGTCCGCCCCCACTCGGTAGGCCGGGTCGCCGGGGCCGCGCGCGAGGACGCCGAGGGTGCGCCCCAGGTCGTACGGGCCCGGCGGGACCCACGTGCGCGTCGCCATCCAGCCAGCCTACGTCGGCGGACCGACAAATCGGATTCCCTGATTCCGCTCAACGCACCCCCGCCGGACGCGCCCTACTGGTCGGAGGAGAAGCGGATCGCCCCCGCGTCGATCCGCGCGTCGCACCAGATCCGCGCCCCCGCCCGGAGCTCGTTGTCGGCGCCCACCCGCGCGCCGTCGCCGATGACCGCGCCGTCGAGGACCGTGCGGGCCCCGATCCGCGCGCCCGCGCCCACCAGGGAGTCGCGCACCTGCGCGCCCGCCTCGATGACCGCGCCGTCGAGGACCGTGCTGCCGTCGACCCGCGCGCCCGGCTCCACCACGGCCCCGGCGCCGATCACCGTGCCGCCGGTGAGCTTGGCGTCGGGGGCGACGTCGGCGGTGTCCAGGACGAGCCAGTCGCCGCAGCGGCCCGGCACGGCCGGGGAGGGTGCCCGGCCGAGGACCAGGTCGGCGGAGCCGCGTACGAACGCCTGGGGGGTGCCCAGGTCGAGCCAGTACGTGGAGTCGACCATGCCCTGGAGGTGCGCGCCCGCCGCGAGCAGCCCGGGGAAGGTCTCGCGCTCGACCGAGACGGGCCGGTCCGCGGGGATGGAGTCGATCACCGAGCGGTTGAAGACGTACGCGCCCGCGTTGATCTGGTCGGTGACGATCTCCTCGGGCGTCTGCGGCTTCTCCAGGAAGGCCGTCACCCGGCCGGTGGCGTCGGTGGGCACCAGGCCGAAGGCGCGGGGGTCCTCGACCCGGGTCAGGTGCAGGGAGACGTCCGCACCGGTGGTGCGGTGGGTGTCGACCAGCGCCTCGATGTCGAGGCCGGTGAGGATGTCGCCGTTGAAGATCAGCACCGGCTCGTCCGGCGCCGAGCGCAGCCGGGAGGCGACGTTGCGGATGGCCCCGCCGGTGCCGAGCGGCTCCACCTCGGTGACGTATTCGAGGTGGAGGCCGAGGGCGGACCCGTCGCCGAAGTACGGTTCGAAGACCTCGGCCAGATAGGACGTGGCGAGCACGATGTGCTCGACGCCTGCGGCGCGGGCACGGGCCAGCTGGTGGGTCAGGAACGGGACGCCCGCCGCCGGGACCATGGGTTTCGGCGTGTGCATCGTGAGGGGGCGCAGCCGTGTCCCCTTGCCGCCCACCAGGAGGATCGCTTCAGTCACCTTGTCGTCTCTGCTTCCTGCTGGGGCCGGGCCTTGATCGGCGGCCAGTGTATGCAGACCGGCGGGCGCCGCCGTCCCCGGTCAGCGGCCCTGGAGGCGTGCGGCGGCCGTACGGGCCGTGCCGAGCTTGCTGTAGAGGCGATCGCCCGGGCACTCCGTGGCGTAGCCGTCACGGTGTCCGGAGATGGCCTTGAGCTTGACGGAGGTTCCCTTCTTGAAGAGGTTTCCGCCGCCGGACACCAGGGTCGCGGTGCCGCGCGGGTTGACGCCGAACAGGCCGAGTTTCCATGCGGTCAGGGAGGACAGGGCGTTCACCGCCGCCTTCGGCGGGGTGGAGCTGGCGAACGTTCCGAGAACGGCGATGCCCATGCTGTTGGTGTTGAAACCGAGGGTGTGCGCACCCATGACCGGCTTCGCCACACCACCGGCGCGGCCTTCGTAGATGGTGCCGCACTTGTCGACGAGGAAGTTGTAGCCGATGTCACGCCATCCGCTGCTCACGACGTGGTAGCGGTAGATACCCCGAATGACGGACGCGGACTCGGAGCAGCTGTAGTTGTTGCCGGAGGCCGTGTGGTGGACGAAGGCGGCCTTGACGGTCTTGGTGTACGCGAAGGCGCGCTCGCGGAGCGATTCGTCCGCGCCCCAGCCGGCCCGGGTGACGATGCGCGGGCGGGAGGCGGTGTAGCGGCCGTCGGGGGCGGTGTTCTCGTCGGAGTCGGAGGGGCCCTCCTGGTCGTAGCCGTCGTCGGGGTCCACGTTGCCGCGGGGGTCGCCGCCCTCGTCGCTGTCGTTCCAGTCGCTCGAGTCGTCGTTCTCGGTGTCCCCCTCGGGTTCGTCCGAGGGCATTTTGTTGCGGCCGGTGCCGGTGGCGGCGATGTCGGAGCGGGCGGCGTTCCTGCCCGCGGCGGGGATCTCGGTGGCGCCGAGCGGGGCGAGCGGGGCGTTGGCGGCGGAGCTGGCGCGTTCCTCGTCGGTGCCGGGCGGCACGACGGGGACGCGGCGGGAGCTCTGGGCCGGGGCGGCGGCGCCGGGGTCGACGAGTTCGAGGCGCATGCCGGTGGGCAGGGCGCGGCCCTCGGGGGTGCGTTCGGTGGCGGCGTCGGGGCGGACGCGCAGCTGGATGGCGTCGGAGGCGCCGACCCACAGGGGCGCGGTGGAGCCGCGCAGCCGGCCGTTGCGCGCTTCGCGGGAGTCGAGGTCGGGGCGGTCGTCGTCATGGGTCTGGACGTCCTGCCAGCCGGACCAGGCCCGGCTGCCCACGGCGCGGGTGCGCACCTGGGCGCGGCCGCGGAGTTCGGCCCCCGCGTCGTCCCACACGATGCCGATCAGGGAGAAGGGCTTGACCTCGCGCTGGGGCACGCCCTGTTCGGCGGGTCCGTTGGTGCGCGCCCGGTCGGAGCCGCCGAGGCGGACCAGCGGCACGGACTGCGTCGAGCCGGGGACGGTGTTCGGGGCACCGGTGACCGAGGTCGCACCGGAGGAGGCGCCCGCGGGGGCTGCCCCCGACGAGGTGGCCAGGAAGGGCAGGGTGAGGGCGGCGGCGCTGACCGTCGAGGAGACAAGGAATCCACGCATGAAAGAAATCCTGGACATATGCCGATAAGTCTGTCCATTCAAGGGAGGCGGAAAGTGACGGCCAGTCGGCCGCCGCACCGGTTCGCGCGCGCTTTCCCGACTGCCCGTCAGCGGCCCCGCCGCGTACCCTGGCGGCGATGAACGCCACCGATCGCACCCCCGCCGACCTGCTGCGTTCCGCGCTCGCCGCGGACCCGGCCCGCCCGCTCGTGACCTTCTACGACGACGCCACCGGCGAGCGCGTGGAACTGTCCGTGGCCACCTTCGCCAATTGGGTGGCGAAGACCGCCAATCTGCTCCAGGGCGAGCTCTCCGCCGAGCCCGGCGACCGGCTCGCGCTGCTGCTGCCCGCCCACTGGCAGACGGCCGTCTGGCTGCTCGCCTGCTCCTCCGTCGGCGTCGTGGCCGACGTGGGCGGCGACCCGGCCGCCGCGGACCTCGTGGTGAGCGGCCCGGACACCCTGGAGGAGGCGCGCGCCTGCTCCGGGGAGCGCGTCGCGCTCGCCCTGCGCCCCTTGGGTGGCCGGTTCCCCCAGCCGCCGGAGGGCTTCGCGGACTACGCCGTCGAGGTGCCCAGCCAGGGCGACCGCTTCGCGCCGTACGCGCCCGTCGACCCGGACGCCCCCGCGCTCGCGGTGGACGGCCTGGAGCTGACGGGGGCCCAGCTGGTCGAGCGGGCGCGCACGGACGCCTTCCAGCACGGGCTGGGCGCGGGCTCGCGGATGCTGTCCGGCCTGCCGTACGCCACCTGGGACGGCCTCTCCGCCGGGCTGTTCGCGCCGCTCGCCTCCGGCGGGTCGGTGGTGCTGTGCCGCAACCTCGACCGGCTCTCCGGCGGCGGCCTGGACAAGCGCCGGGAGAGTGAGCGCGTCACCGTGACGGCCCTCTGACGCTGCCGCATCGCCGGGACCGCGCGATGATCGGGGATACGCGCCGGCCCCAGCGCACCGCCGGCACCGCACGGAAAGGCCCGGCAGAAATACGTACCACCCCGTGAGGGAGGGACGCAGCTGTGAACGACGGCACCGACGCTCCCTCCCTCGCGCCCCGGCGGCGCCGCCGCTGGCTGCGCTGGCTGGCGCTGGGCCTGGCCGTGCTGACGCTCGCGCTGGCCGCGGTGGGCTGGGTGCTCTACGAGCGGCTCAACAGCAACATCCACACCGACACGGACACCGCGAACGAGCTGGCGCAGTACGAGCGGGAGCGCCCGACGGCCCTGGTGGCCGGGGCGCAGAACATCCTGATCATCGGCTCCGACACCCGGGGCGGGCCCGGCAACGGCCAGTACGGCGAGGACAGCGGGACCCAGCGCTCGGACACCACGATCCTGCTGCACGTCTCCGCCGACCGGCGGAGCGCGACGGCCGTCAGCCTGCCGCGCGACCTGATGGCCCAGATCCCCAGCTGCCGGCGCCCGGACGGCAGCCGGACGAACGAGCGGTTCGCCCAGTTCAACTGGGCCTTCGAGCTCGCGGGGCCGGCCTGCACGATCCGTACCGTCGAGAACATCAGCCACATCCGGATCACCCACCACGTGATCGTGGACTTCAACGGCTTCAAGCGGCTGGTGGACGCGGTCGACGGCGTCGAGGTGTGTCTCAAGCAGCCGATCGACGACCACGAGGCGCACCTGAAGCTGCCCTCGGGCCGTCAGGTCCTGCACGGGGAAGCGGCGCTGGGCTTCGTCCGCGCCCGCTACAGCCTCGGCAACGGCAGCGACACGGAGCGGATGGGCCGACAGCAGGCCTTCCTGGGCGCGCTGTTCACCGAGATGCAGAGCGACGGCGTGCTGCTCAACCCGACGCGGCTCTACCCCGTGCTCGACGCGGCGACCTCCTCGCTCACCACGGACGCCGGGCTCGGCTCGCTGCGGAAGCTGTACGACCTGGTGCGCACGGTGCGGGGCATCCCCGGCGACCGGGTGCAGTTCCTGACGGTGCCGCGCCGCCCGTATCCGTACAACACGGACCGCGACGAGCTCGTGCAGCCGGACGCCGACCAGCTTTTCCGGCAACTGCGGGAGGACAAGCCGGTGTCGGTCAGCGCGAACGTCCGCCCGGCCGACAGCAAGCCCGGCGGCGGTCACCCCGGCGGCGGCCCGGGACGGCACGGCAAGGCCGAGGAGCCCGGGGCGCCGGAGGGGACCGCGGGGCCGGAGGCGCCGGGCGGATACCAGGCACCCACCGATTCCGGCACTCCGGCAGACCCCTCGCCCTCACTGTCGCCCTCGCCCTCGCCCACCGCGCCCCCCACGTACGAGGGAACGACCGCCTCACGCGGCAACTGCGGATGAATGCCCCGAAACATACGATCGGGTTTTTCGCGGCGGCGAAAGGATTGGGCAGATTGCCCAGTTGTAGGGGAGTGGAATTTGTCACCGGCGTCGCTTGCCGCTGAACTGGGCGGATAGTGTGAGCGATCCGGTGCGCACGGCCGGGCTGACCGCGCACTGAAAGACGACGTGACCGAGCGCCTCGGGGGGCAGGCGCCGCGTGGCACCGACGGAGGATTCAAGCGACCGTGGACGCGCAAGGCCGTGGGCGGGCGGGCGGCATCGACCCCGCCGACCAGTGGGTCTTCGACCCCAAAACCGGCAGCTACGAGCTGCGCCTCGACCATGCCGAGGGGTCTGATCCGGCCTCCGAGCAGGGTTCGGCCCCCTCCGCACCCACCACCCCACCGGCCACGGCGAGTTCCTTCGTCCCCTCCGGAAGACTCTCCCCCAAGCGCCCGGGCTCCAAGGCACCCAAGCCGGTGCCCGGACAGCGCGGCACCGGCGGTGGCGGCGGCGGCCGCAGGGGCGGCGGGCCCAAGACGGCCGCGGGCCGGCGCCGGCCCAAGCCGAAGAAGACCGCGAAGAAGAAGGTCATGCTCTGGACGGGCGGCACGCTCGCCTTCGTCCTGGTCGGCGGCTCGCTGGGCGCGTATCTGCTCTACGAGCACTTCAACAACAACCTCAGCAAGGTCGATGTCGGCGTGGACAACGCCGCCGTCACCAAGGGCCCGGTGAACATCCTCGTCATCGGCACGGACAAGCGCTCGGGCAAGGGCAACGAGGGCTACGGCGACGACGGCAGCGTCGGCCACGCCGACACCACGCTGCTCTTCCACGTCTCCGAGGACCGCTCCAACGCCACCGCGATCTCCATCCCGCGCGACATGATCACCGACATCCCGGAGTGCACGACCAAGCAGGACGGCAAGACCAAGGCCATCCCCGGCTCCAAGGGCGTCCGCTTCAACGAGAGCCTGGGCCAGGAGGACCGCGACCCCGGCTGCACCTGGCGGACCGTCGAGGCGCTCACCGGGCTGAAGGTCAGTCACTTCATGATGGCCGACTTCAACGCCGTCAAGCAGCTGTCCAGCGCGGTCGGCGGCGTCGAGGTGTGCCTGGGCAAGGACATCGACGACCCCAAGTCGCACCTGAAGCTCAGCAAGGGCCGGCACGAGATCGCGGGCGAGGACGCGCTCGCGTTCGTCCGCACCCGGCACAGCGTCGGCTTCGAGAGCGACCTGGACCGCATCAAGCTCCAGCAGCAGTTCCTGAGTTCGATGATCCGGAAGATGAAGTCCGGGGACACCTTCTCCAACCCCAAGAAGCTCTACGACCTCGGCGACGCGGCGACCAAGTCGCTCACCGTCGACACGGGCATAGGCTCGGTCAGTGACCTGACCAAGCTGGCGAAGGACCTCAGCCGCGTCAACCTCAAGAACATCACCTTCGCGACCCTGCCGGTCCTGGACAACCCGGCCGAGGGCAAGAACCACAAGACCGTCGTCCTGGACAAGGCCAAGGCCGATCCACTGCTGGCCATGGTCAAGCAGGACGTCTCCCTGACCGAGGTCAAGGAGAAGGAGAAGAAGGCGCAGGACGCCCAGGACGCCAAGCAGCAGGCGCTGCTCAAGGGCCCCAAGGCCGAGCCCGCCGCCGTACGCGCCAAGGTGCTCAACGGCAGCGGCCGGATCGGCGCCGCCCAGGAGGCCGTCGCCTGGATGCAGAACTCCAAGGGCATGCCGCGCACCACCAACGGCGGCAACGCGCCCGGCGGCAAGAAGGTCGACAAGACCCTGCTGGAGTTCGCGCCCAACCAGGCCGACCAGGCGCGCCGGCTCGCCGACGCCATGGGCCTGCCGGCCGACGCCCTCAAGGAGACCACGGCCGACGCCGCTCCGATGGCGGACATGACGCTCACGCTCGGCGCCGACTTCAAGGCCGCCGGGACCCCCGTCTCCGCACCCGCGGCGCCCGAAAAGGCACCGGAGGGCATCCAAAAGGTCGAAGCGGACGACAAGAACATCTGCGCCAAGTGAACCTAGGCGTGGCACACACGCATCTCACTGGTCGGGCCACCCTCCGGTGAGGCGCGTGGCCCGCACGTGCGCGCGGAACCACCCGCGCCCACGGCGCACCTAAGACGGCATGCCTGCCCATCGGGCCGGAAGCACCATTCAGGGGAGGCCCGATGCGGCAGAGCAGTGTGCGGGGGTCGCGCTCGCGCGGCCGCGTCCCGGGAGCCCGTGACGGCGAGGGGAAGAAGAGCGGCAAGGGCGCACCCGCCGACGGCGCGAAGGTAGCGCCGCCCTCCCGCCGGGCGCGCCTGGCGCGAATAGCCCGCTGGACCGCGCTCTGCCTCGCGGTCCTGGTCCTCGGCACCTCCGCCGCGGGCTACTTCTACTACCAGCACCTCAACGGCAACCTCAAGAAGGACGCCCTCAACCTCGGGGACAAGCGCCTCGACCGGAGCGCCGCCAACGCCGACGGCCAGCGCCCGCTGAACATCCTCGTGCTCGGCTCGGACAGCCGTAACACCCCCGAGAACGTCGCACTCGGCGGCGCCCGCGAGGACGCCGACCGCAAGCCGCTCGCCGACGTGCAGATGCTGGTGCACGTCTCCGCGGACCGCAGCAACATGTCGGTCATCAGCGTCCCGCGCGACACCCGCACCACGATCCCCAAGTGCACCGACCCGGAGGACGGGAAGGTCTACCGCGAGACCAGCAGCCAGATCATCAACACCAGCCTCATGAACGGCGGTCCGGGCTGCACGGTCGCCACCTGGGAAGAGCTCACGGGCATCCCCATCGACCACTTCATGATGATCGACTTCTCGGGTGTGGTGAGCATGGCCGACGCCGTCGGCGGCGTGCCGGTCTGCGTCGACAACAACGTCTACGACGACAAGTCCGGGCTGCGGCTGACCAAGGGCGAGCACAAGGTCAAGGGCGAGCAGGCGCTCCAGTGGCTGCGCACCCGGCACGGCTTCGAGGACGGCAGCGACATAGGCCGGACCCACGCCCAGCACATGTACATGAACGCGATGGTCCGTCAGCTGAAGTCCGGCACCAAGCTCAGCGACCCGGGCCAGCTCACCGGCCTCGCCGAGTCCGCCACCAAGGCACTGACGGTCGACAAGGACCTCGGCTCGGTCAAGAAGCTCTACGACCTGGCCGAGGATCTCAAGCAGGTGCCGTCCGGCCGCATCACCATGACGACCATGCCGTGGGCCACCGACCCGCAGGACCCCGACGCGCACGTCGTGCCCAAGGCCGGTGACGCGGACAAGCTGTTCTCGCTCGTGCGCAACGACATCGCGCTCGACGGCAAGGACAAGAAGAAGGACCCCAAGCCCTCCCCGTCGGTCCCCGCCGCGCCCAAGGGCAGCGTCCCGGTGACCGTCTTCAACGGCACGGGCACCGCGGCCCAGCCCGTGGCCACCGGCCGGGGCAGCGACATCGCGGCGTTCCTCGTCGGGAAGGGCTTCACCAAGGCCACCGCCGACTCCACCCCCCGCTCGCAGCTGGACACGACGCTCAGCTACGCCAAGGCGTCCCAGCGCGGCGACGCCGAAGCGGTGGCCAAGGCCCTCGGGCTGCCGGACAGCGCGCTGCGCATGTCGACGGCCGTCGAGGAACTGACCCTGGTCATCGGCGCCGACTGGCGCTCGGGCACGGCCTACCCCAAGGACCACGCCGGCGCGGACGACAAGGACGACGCCGACGGCAAGGGCGACGGCGGCGCGTCGGGCGACAAGTCCGGCGACAAGAACGGCGACAAGTCCGGGGACAAGGGCAAGAAGAAGGACGCCGACGACAAGGCCCCCGAGAGCGCGGACCCGCTCAACGGCAACGACACCTCGGCCTGCATGAAGGTCAATTCGCTGAATCGTTTCTGACGGGGGCGTTCCCGGCCGGATCACCCTTGGCGGGTGAGAGTTCCGCGATCCCGGTGACTTCACGTAGTGAGCTCGGTACTCTCTGCGTCTGTGGCTCAGAAGCGCTCACGAAAGGCAGCTTGCATGAGGAACGTCTCCCGGGTCTGCGTACTCGCCGCGGTGAACCTGATGGCAGCCCTCGCGGCGGTGACGGGGTCGGCCACTGCCGCCCCCGCCGAGACCGCCCACGGCGTCCGGGTGTTCGAGGAGTGCCGCAGCGACGGCACGTCCTTCACCGACAGGCTCATCCCCGGCCACTGTCTCCGCAACGGCGGCTACCGCCTGGAGATGCAGTACGACGGCAACCTCGTGCTCTACTCCGGCTCCCGCGCCTGCTGGGCCAGCGGCACCGACGGGACCAACGAGGTCTACGCGAAGTTCTCCGGGGACTGGAAGCCCGACTCCCCCTACATGACGCTGGAGTCGCCCGTCGGGGAGCTGCGGAAGTACCGCGGGAAGTACACCGGGCTGCACAAGTCCGGGAACGTCAGCCTCAACAACAAGGGCGAGATCTGGATCGCCTACGGGAAGATGGCGGGCTGCTGATCGCATGCGTACCCCTCATCACGGACGCCGGGGTGCCGTGCGGGCGCTCCTGACCCGCTTCGCGCTGGCCGCCGTCCTGGCGGGCGGCGCGGCGGCCGGCCTGCCCACGGCCGCGCAGGCGGCCACCGCTCCCGTGAGCGTCGCCCCCGAACTCCGGCTCGGCGACGCCTGCGTGGCGAACGACAACCTGGGAGAGATCGCCAACAACTTCATCTCCCGCTGCCGGAAGGGCTCCATCCGCTCGGTGTTCCCCGGGCAGCACTACGGCGACACCCTCGGCTATCTCAAGGGCTGCCGCCTGAGCTCGTGCAACACCGCCTGGAAGCTCCTCAACGACAACCGCTTCAAGAAATAGCCCGGGAACATGAGCACTTACGTCGCTGTCCTGCTGTGCGAGTCCTCGGCCGGCACCGAGGGCCGCACCCCGCTCTTCCAGGAGAGCTTCGTCCTGCTGACGGCCGAGGACGAGGCGGAGGCCCGCGCGAAGGCCGAGGCGCACGGCAAGGGCCTGGAGACGAGTTACGAGAACGAGGCCGGTGAGCTGATCACCTGGCGGCTGCGGCACGTGGTCGACGTCAGCGAGGTGCTCGACGAGCGCCTGGCCGACGGCTCGGAGCTCTACGCCCGGCACTTCAGGAACTACGCCGCCTACCGCTCCTTCGAGCCGCTCCTCTCGGGGGAGCGGCTCTGACGCGTCCGTGGGGACCGGCGGCGTGGCCGGTCCCCACGGAGGTCAGCCGTTCTTGACGGCCGGGCGGCGGCTGGCGATGACCTTCTTCGCCAGGGAGCGCGGGCTGGTCAGGAAGCCGTACCCCCACGACATGTGCATGGTGGCCAGCGCCACCGGGATCTGCGCCCGCGCCTTGAGCGGCAGTCCCTTGCCCGCCGGGACCGAGCCCGCCACGATGGCGGCCAGATAGCCGCCGGGCACGACCAGCGCCCACGGGCTGACGGTCGCCCCCACGACCACGCCCGCCGCGATGGCCACGACGGCGGTCGGCGCCGCGAGGTAGCGGAGGTTGATCGAGCCCTGGTGGTAGCGGGCGACGACGTGCCGCCAGCGGCCGTAGTCCTTGTACTGCTTGGCCAGCGCCTTCACCGACGGGCGCGGCCGGTAGGAGACCTTGAGCTCCGGGGAGAACCAGATCAGGCCGCCCGCCTCGCGGATCCGGAAGTTCAGCTCCCAGTCCTGGGCCCGGATGAACTCCTCGTTGTAACCGCCCTGCTGCTCCAGCGCCTCGCGCCGGAACACGCCGAGATACACGGTCTCGGCGGGCGCGGCCGCGCCGCCGGTGTGGAAGGCGGCGTTGCCCACGCCGATCTTCGAGGTCATGGCGGCGGCGACGGCCATCTCCCAGGCGTTCTCGCCCTCGGCGTGCATGATGCCGCCGACGTTCTGCGCGCCGGTCTCGTCCAGCAGGCGCACGGCCGTGGCGATGTAGTCGGGCGAGAGCATGCCGTGCCCGTCGACGCGGACCACGACCGGGTGGCGGGACGCCTTGATCGCGGCGTTGAGAGCGGCGGGCGTCCGGCCGGTGGGGTTCGGCACGGTGTGGACGCGAGGATCTTCCCGCACGAGCTCGGCGGCGATCTCGTCCGTACGGTCCGTGGAGGGGCCGAGGGCGATCACGACCTCCAGCTCTCCGGCGTACTCCTGCTCCAGGATGTGCCGCACGGACGTGCGCAGATGCCGCTCCTCGTTGAGGACCGGCATGATCACGGAAACGGCGGGCGGCTGCTGTTCGGGCATGGTTCCTCGGGGGGTACGGGGGTCACCCACCCGGCTGGGCCGGGGTCGGCGGAATCGTCGGTCACGTTACCGCTAATGGCGGACACCGGCGTTCTCCGGCCGGGTGGCCGGGTGACCCGGAACGGCGTGGGGGCACGGCCCTTTGATCGTATTGACCTACCGTGACCGGTCCCTGGCCCGCCCCAGGTCGCCCCTGCTGCCGTCCGTCGCGGAGGTCTCCCCCATGACCGCACCGGCCCGCACGACCCGCCCGAACGGACCGCGCCACGGCGCTCCCCGCCGACCACGCTGGGGGGTGCGCGTCGCCGCGGGGGTGGCGGCGCTGATCCTGGGCACCTCGGGCGTCGGGCACGCGGTCGTCAGCGGGATCGACAGCCGCATCGGCCGGGTCGACGTCTTCCGCGGGCTGTCGAACCGGCCGGCGAGCGGCCAGGGCACCAATCTGCTGATCGTCGGCACAGACTCCCGGGACAAGATCACCCAGGAGGAGCGGCGGCTCTACCACCTGGGCGGCTCGCCCTGTCACTGCACCGACACGGTGATGCTGGCGCACCTCTCCGCCGACCACGACCGGGCCACCGTGGTCAGCCTGCCGCGCGACACCTACAGCGAGATCCCCGACCACGTGGACGAGGCGGGCCGCCCGCACCCCGCGCACGCGCAGAAGCTGAACGCGGCGTACGCGGAGGGCGGCCCGACGCTGACCGTACGCACGGTGGAGCACCTCACCGGCGTGCACATCGACCACTATCTGGAGGTCGACTTCACCAGCTTCATGAAGACCGTGGACGAGGTGGGCGGCGTGCGGCTGTGCACGGACCGGCCGCTCCAGGATCCCTTCAGCGGGCTGAACCTGCCGGTGGGCACCAGCACGCTCAACGGCGGCCAGGCTCTGCAGTACGTCCGCTCCCGGCACCTCGACGGCGCCGCCGACCTGGGCCGGATGCAGCGGCAGCAGCGCTTCGTCGCGGCGCTGCTGCACCGGGTGTCGCAGAGCGGGGTGCTGCTGAACCCGGTGATGTTCCAGCAGGTCGTCGACACGCTGCTGGGCTCGGTACGCGCCGACCGGAGCTTCGACAGCGGCGAGCTGATCGGGCTGGGCCAGGCCATGCGCAACCTCAAGCCCGCCGCGACGGAGTTCCTCTCGGTGCCGATCTCCTCCGCGAACTTCCCGGTGCCGCGTGTCGGCTCGACCGTGAAGTGGGACGACGTCGCCTCCGCCAAGCTCTTCCAGGCCCTGCGCGAGGACCGGCCGCTCACCGCGCACCCGTCCGCCCGGCTCCACGACGCGAAGGCCCCGGCCCGGCGGCAGGAGGCGCCGACGCCGGTGGACGTGGCGCCCTCGGAGGTGCGGGTGCAGGTCTACAACGGCAGCGGCCGCCAGGGCCTGGCCCGCGCCACGGACCTGGCGCTGCGCGCCACGGGCTTCAGCACGACGGGCCTCCCGACGGACGCGGCCCCGGGCCCCGCCCAGACGCGCACGGTGATCGCCTACGACCCACGCTGGGACCGCTCGGCCCGCTCCCTGGCGGCAGCCCTCCCCACGGCAGAACTCCACCCCGTCCCGGGCCAGGGCCCCCTGATGCGCGTCACGCTCGGCACGGACTTCACGACGGTCCACGAGGTCCGCGGCCGGACACCACAGGGAGGCGGCACGCCGGGGGTGACCACGGGGGACCGGGTGGTGTGCCCTTGAGCGGGGGGGGGCGGGCGGTGATCGGCGGGCCGGGCGGCTGACATCCTGCCTTGGTCCTGACCGCAGCCGCGCCCAGGCGCTCGCACCCGCGAACCCGCGGAACCCTAGTCCGCCAGCCCCTCCGCCTCGCGGGAAGAGCGCAGTTCCATGATCGCCCGGCGGCGGGCCAGCCGGTGCGTGCGGCGGATCTGCGCCTCCTGGTAGCGCCGCCGGTCCTTCTCCGTCTCCGGCTCCACCGGCGGCACCCGCCTCGGCTTGCCGCCGTCGTCGACGGCCGCGAAGACGAGGTACGCGCTGCCGACCTGGACCGCCGGGGTGGACTCGTTCCACCGCTCGGCCATCACCCGCACGCCGATCTCCATGGAGCTGCGGCCCGTCCAGTTGCACTGGGCCTGCACATGCACGAGGTCGCCGACCTTGACCGGCTCGAGGAAGGCCATCTCGTCCATGGAGGCGGTGACCGCGGGGCCACCGGAGTGGCGGCCCGCGACCGCGCCGGCGACGTCGTCCACCAGCTTCATGATCACGCCGCCGTGGACCGTACCGAGGAGGTTCGTGTCACCCGCGGTCATGATGTGGGAGAGGGTCGTGCGCGAGGCGGACGTCGGCTTGCCCGGTATGTCCGACTCCAGATCCGGGTCCTGAATGGTCATGTCCACCACTGTATGCCCGGGCGCTCCACGGGACCGGATTTGCATCAGCTCTGCAACAGCCCTGCCCCGATCATGTAGCCGTCCGCCTGTCGGCCGTACGGGCGGGCACACTCGACTCCATGAGTGATTGGCCCGAAGGACGGACGGACGAGCGGCGGGACCGGTACGGACGCGGCAGCGCGAGCGCCGAGCCGGAAGGCGTCCGCGCCATGCCGCATGTCCGCCGTGACGCCCCGCCGCGCCAGTACCGGCCCGTACCCGGCCAGAACTCCGGCGGCGGCACGAGCGCTCCCCGCGCCCCCCGCCCCGACGACGGCTACAACACGGGCCAGGTCTACGGGCACGGCGGCCCGGTGGGCCCGGACCGCGGCGCCGGTGGCGGCGGGGGCGACGGCCGGGGCCCGCGCGGCCGCGGCGGCCGGACCAGCCCGCCGAACTGGCGCAAGCGGATCACGGTCGGCCTGATCGCGTTCGTCGTGCTGCTGCTGGCGGTCTCCGTCAGCACGTACTTCTGGGCCGACTCGAAGATGCGCCGCGAGGTCGACCTCGGCAAGGTGCAGGACCGCCCCTCGGGCGGGAAGGGCACGAACTATCTGATCGTCGGCTCCGACAGCCGCGAGGGCCTGTCCGACCAGGACAAGAAGGACCTCCACACCGGGTCCGCCGACGGCAAGCGCACCGACTCGATGATGATCCTGCACACGGGCGACAACGGCACCACGATGCTGAGCCTGCCCCGTGACTCGTACGTCACGATCCCCGCCTTCACCGGGCCGAAGTCCGGCAAGCACATCCCGCAGTCCACGCACAAGCTCAACGAGGCGTATTCGGACGGTGGGGCGGAGCTGCTGGCGCAGACCATCGAGTACAACACCGGGCTGCACATCGACCACTACGCGGAGATCGGCTTCGGCGGCTTCCGCAATCTGGTCGACGCGCTCGGCGGTGTCGACATGTGCCTGGACAAGCCGGTGAAGGACCGCGACTCGGGCGCGGACTTCAAGGCGGGCTGCCAGACGCTGAACGGCGCGCAGTCGCTCGCCTTCGTACGCCAGCGCCACCAGGAGGCCGACCAGGACCTGGGGCGGATGCGCAATCAGCAGAAGTTCCTGAACACCCTGGCCAAGCAGGCGGCCTCGCCGTCGACGGTCCTCAACCCCTTCCGCCTCTACCCCGTCATCGGCTCCGGGCTGGACACGCTCGTCGTCGACAAGGACATGGGGCTCACCGACCTGATGTCGATGTTCTGGTCGATGAAGGGCGTCACGGGCGGCGACGGCAAGCAGCTGACCGTGCCGATCTCCAACCCCAACCTGCCCACCCGGAGCGACGGCGTGGCGGTCAAGTGGGACTCGGTCAAGGCCAAGCAGCTCTTCGACCAGCTCAAGAACGACGAGAAGGTCACCGCCGCCGACAAGTGACGCCGGGCGCGCACCGGGTCAGGCGGCTTCCGGCCCGGTCGCGTTGATCACGGCGAAGATGCCGCCCTGCGGGTCCTGCACGACGGCCATCCGGCCCGCCATCATGTCGAACGGCGGCTTGAGGACATTGCCGCCCGCGCGGACGAGGGCGTCGACCGTGCTGTCGGTGTCGTCGACCGCGAAGTACGTCAGCCAGTGCGAGGGCGTGCCCTCCGGGAGCTTGTCGAGCCCCTGCATCCCGCCGACCGTCCGTCCGTCGACGTTGAGCGCGAAGTAGCCGTCCGCGCCCTCCATGGGCTCCGCCTTGATGCCCAGGGCGGCGGAGAGGAAGGTCGAGGCGGCGCCGGTGTCGCTGGTGTCGAGCTCGTTCCAGATCAGCGCGCCGGGCTCGTTGACGACGCCCGCGCCGGGGAAGTCCCGGGCCTGCCACAGTCCGACGACCGCGTCGGTCGGGTCGGAGACGAGCGCCATCCGGCCGAGCGCCATCACGTCCATCGCCGGCATCATCACCTTGCCGCCCGCCTTCGTGACCTTCCGCTCGGTGGCGTCGACGTCGGCGGCCGCGAGATAGGTGGTCCACACGGTCGGCGGCGTCGGCCCGCCGTCCGGCGACATCGCGGTCATGATGCCGGCCACCGGCTTGCCGCGCAGCGTGCAGACGGCGTACCCACCCGTCTCCGGCGGCCCGACCTCGCCCTGCCACCCGAAGAGGTCGCGGTAGAAGTCCAGGGCGGCTTGCTGGTCGGGCACCATGAGATCGACCCAGCAGGGGGTGCCGGGCGCGTACGGGCCGGTTACATCGGGCATGTCGACTGCCTCTCGGGGGTGCGGTTCGAAGACCCCCCGCCCCCACCCTCCGCGCCGCACCACCCCTTCGCCAGCGGCGGGCGGCCGTACGGGGCGTGGAGCGGCTACGCCTCACGCGGTCAAGCAGCAGTACGGCCCCCGGCGATCACGCCGGGGGCCGTACTGCTGCTTGACCGGGCAGGCTACTTCGGCAGGTTCCTCGCCATCACGATCCGCTGCACCTGGTTCGTGCCCTCATAAATCTGCGTGCTTTACCGGCCATACGGCTCTGACCTGCATGGATACCCCTCCCGAAGGGGTACTCCCCAGGATTCCCCCAGGATCGCCACTGCGTTGCCCCTGCCCAGGGTCGTGCATGGAGTCTCGCGCGGCTAAGGCCCTCCGCCTGCCCCCCCTTGACGGTGCTCAGCCGGAAGAGTGAGGCTCGTGCACATCCGTGCAACCGACTCGGTAGAGGAGTGCCCAATGGCCCTAAGGTTCTTGGGGATTTGGCCCAACACCCCCGATGACGGCTCACCCACGATCTGGCTGGACGACACAACCGGCGACCTGATCATCCAGTCATGGAAGGCGGACGAGGAGACCGTCCGGCAAGCACAGGAAGTCGGCTCGGTGCCCGGCCACTCCACGGACGTTCCGGAGCACGAGACCGTAATCCGGCTGCCCGCAAACATGCTCCAGTTCATCCCCCGCCCGGACAGTGAGGACAACGGTGGCAACAGCGGTTCGTGAGGCTCTCGCGAAGGCGCAGCGCTCAGCGATGCACCTTGAGATGCGGGACAGCTACATGCGGGATGACCCCGAATTCATCCGCTGGCAGGAGGGGCACCGGTACGACCCGGCCGACCGTGAATCGTGGTGGCGCTCGTGGCTGGACGTGGTGGCCGAGACGACCAGCCGGGGTGTGGTCATGCGGCGGCTGCGCGTGGTCTCCGAGCCACTGAGTGACTACGTGCGGTACGAGTACGACGGCACGTTTACGAACGTCGCAGCGGGTGAGGACGTGCGTTGGCTGCCTCGCTCGCGGGCGCGTGATCTGCTGCTCCCCGCGCTGGACGGGTGGGTCATGGACGAGGAAACCGTGATCCTGCACCACTTCAGCGGCGAGGGTCAGTGGACCGGCCCTCGCATGGAGGTTCTGCACGAACCGGCGTTGGCCGCGCAGTACGTCACGGCGTACGAGGCAGCGTGGGAGCGCGCGATTCCTCACGCGGAGTACCGGCCGAGCTGATCACGCACCATGGCTGTCTCTGCTTCTTCCAGTGCCCAGGAGGCCCGGCAGGCTCTCGCGGATCGACTCGGGGAGCTTTGCCGGGATGCCGGGCTGACCGGGGCCGAACTTGCTGATCGCTGCGAGTGGAGCCGGTCCAAGTCGTCCCGGATCATGAACGGCCGTACACCCCCGTCCGCCGACGACATTCGGGCGTGGTGCCGGGCGTGCGAGGCCGAGGGCCAGGCCGAAGACCTGATTGCGATGCTTCGGACGGCCGAGGGCATGTGGGTTGGCTGGCGACGCATGGAGCGGGCAGGGCTCAAACAGGCCCAGGAGGCCCGCCTGCCGCTGTACCGGCGGACCCGCCGTTTCCGCTCCTACTCCTCCTGGCTCGTGCCGGGCATGATCCAGACGCAGCCGTACACGACGGCAGCTTTGCAAGCGATCCAGCAACGGCGCGGCCTGGTGGACGACGTAGCCGAAGCCGTTGCCGCCCGGATGGAGCGTCAGCGGGTCCTGTACGAGGGTGACCGGCAGTTCGCGTTCCTCGTTGAGGAGTCGGTGTTGCGAACCGGGATCGGCGGCGCTGAGGTCATGGCCGGACAACTTGGCCACCTGGTCTCCATTGCCTCACTTCCCAACGTCAGCCTGGGAATTGTGCCCATGACGCCGGATCGGGAGCGCTGGCCGGCCGAGGGCTTCTGGATCTATGACGCGGCGCAGGTCAACGTCGAGTTGATCTCTGGATACCTCACGATCACGCAGCCTAGCGAGATAGCCCTGTACGCCGAGACGTTCGCGGAAATGGCAGCACTGGCGGTCTACGGGGCTCCCGCTCGTGCACTGATCACGTCGGCCTTGGATGCCCTCGGGTGATTGGCGTGCAACCTCGTGCAATCGCCTATGAGTTGAGGTTCCGCTCTCCCTAGCGTGGTCGGCATCAGGACGACGCGAGGGGTCCACCCATGACCAACCCAACGACGCATCCCGCTCCGCCCGTTGAGCTGCCGCTGAGGCTCGACAGTGACCCGCCCCCGGTACCGGGCTGCGATGTGTGCATGGCGTTGAGCGAAGAACGCAGTGAGGCACGGGCCAATGGCGACATGTCCAAGGTCTCGGACGTGAACGTAGAGATCCGGAGTCACCCTCACAAGAAGCGGCGGTGCTCGTGATTCCCATGGCGCAGTACAAGAGCGCACGTGCTGAGGTGGAACACATTGCGGCGCTCGTCCGGGCCGCCCTCATCCGTGCCGGGCTCTCTGAGGATGACGTATCGCAAGTGCGCGGCCGGGTAACTGGCAACGGGTGCGCGTACGTGGACATGGGCGTCTTGCGAGTCGGCGCGGCTACCAAGTTCCTCGAAGCTCTGCCGCTGGCGCGGGTCGGCCCGGAGAACGCCGACGAGGGCCCCAGGCTCCCGGCTGAGAGTTTCTGACCTTCCAAAGCTCCGGCGTGCCCACTGCCCCCGTGGCGGACAGCCGGATAGCCCCCGACCGGACAAGCCCAGAGTAGGGACAGGTCGTGTCCCGTCTGAGTTGACGTGCTCAGACTCTCGCCCCGGTCCGTCCCTTAACTGGGGTGCTGCCCTGGGCAGTGAGGGCAACCGCTTCGGCCCCAGGGAAGCCGAAGCACAAACCCCCGCCCCGATCGCTCAGCAACAGGAAGGGCTAGCGGCCGGGGCGGGTTGCACGACGGCGCGGGTCCCGCATCCCCGCAGTACGGCGAAGGGATAGGCACGATGACCGGAGTCCCCGAGTTCGAATTCCGCACGTCCAGCGCATGCAAGTACGACAACAACAACAAGCTGTGTGTCGAGGTGGCGACCAACGTTCCAGGTAGGGTCGCGGTCCGCAACTCCGCGACGGGCCAGACGGTCGAGTTCACGGCCGTGGAGTGGGCGGACTTCCTCCCCGGTGCCAAGTTGGGGGAGTTCGACGTCACGGCGTAGGGAGTCGTCATGCAGCAGTGCCCCTTGTGTGGTGCTAGGGCGGAGCGCGATCCGGAGCACGCTGGGGTGATGCGCTGCATGTCGTGCTGGGAAGTGTGGGCGCTGCCGACTGATCGACGGTGCCCAGGAGCAGGGCGGGGCACATTCGCCCCCGCTCTGCGGCTGTTGGAGGAGTACCGGGACTTGAACCGCTGAGCAAGCAAAGGTACGCCTCTGCGCCGTGATCACGTTCGGCAGAAAGGGAGGGTGCGAAAGTGGGTAAGAAGAACGAAGACGAGTGGGACCCGCAGGCCAACCAGGATCAGGCGACCGATCCTGACACCCGGGTCTCTCAGAACGGTGACGAGCACAGCAGCATGGCGGACGACGAGGACCGCGAAAGGAAGTAACGCCTGTGATCCACGGCGAGAACCTGGTGAAGGACCTGCGGCGTGATCACGGTTTCATCCACGTCGGACGCACCAGGGACGGTAAAGCCGTGGTCATGCGCAAGAGCGACAAGTGGACCGTCGTCCCGCTTCGCTGGCTCACCGAAGAGGCCGTGGACACCATCAAGGCCCAGGCCGGAATCAGTCTCGTGTGAGTCGTCCAGCAGCAAAGGAAACGCCCCTGCCGGTAATGGCAGGGGCGTTCGTTTTCGCCCCGGCGTCGGCCCAGGGTTTCCCCAGCGTGACGCCCGTGATCGGCCCGAAACGGGCCCGAGCAGGCCAGAAGCCGTCAGGGCTCACGAACCACCTCAGATGGCCTCTGACCTGCGAAAACGCTACTTCGGCAGGTTCCTCGCCATCACGATCCGCTGCACCTGGTTCGTACCCTCATAAATCTGCGTGATCTTGGCGTCGCGCATCATGCGCTCCACCGGGTAGTCGCGGGTGTAGCCGTAGCCTCCGAGGAGCTGGACGGCGTCCGTGGTGACCTCCATGGCGACGTCGGAGGCGAAGCACTTGGCGGCGGCGCCGAAGAAGGTGAGGTCGCCGTCGAGGCGCTCGGACTTGGCCGCGGCGGAGTAGGTGAGCTGGCGGGCGGCCTCCAGCTTCATCGCCATGTCGGCGAGCATGAACTGGATGCCCTGGAAGTCGGCGATCGGCTTGCCGAACTGCTTGCGCTCCTGGACATAGCCCTTGGCGTAGTCCAGCGCGCCCTGCGCGATGCCCAGCGCCTGCGCCGCGATGGTGATGCGGGTGTGGTCGAGGGTCTTCATCGCGGTCGCGAAGCCGGTGCCCTCCTCGCCGATCATGCGGTCGGCGGGGATGCGGACGTTGTCGAGGTAGATCTCCCGGGTCGGGGAGCCCTTGATGCCGAGCTTCTTCTCCGGCGCGCCGAAGGAGACGCCCTCGTCGGACTTCTCCACCACGAAGGCGGAGATGCCCTTGGAGCGCTTCTCGGGGTCGGTGACGGCCATGACCGTGTAGAACTCGCTGACGCCCGCGTTGGTGATCCAGCGCTTCACGCCGTTGAGGACGTAGTGGTCGCCGTCGCGCACGGCCTTGGTCTTCATGCCGGCCGCGTCCGAACCCGCGTCGGGCTCGGAGAGGGCGTACGAGAACATCGCCTCGCCCTTGGCCAGCGGGCTCAGATAGCGCTTCTTGAGGTCGTCCGAGCCGGAGAGGACGACGGGCAGCGAGCCGAGCTTGTTGACCGCCGGGATCAGCGAGGAGGAGGCACAGACGCGCGCGACCTCCTCGATGACGATCACGGTGGCGAGCGCGTCGGCGCCGGCGCCGCCGAACTCCTCGGGCACGTGCACGGCGTGCAGATCGGCGGCCACCAGCGAGTCGAGCGCCTCCTGCGGGAAGCGGCCCTCCTCGTCCACCTCGGCGGCGAACGGCGCGATCTTCGCCTCGGCGAGCGAGCGCACGACCTTGCGGAGCTCGTCGTGCTCCTCGGAAGGCCGGTACAGGTCGAAGTCCTTTGTTCCCGCCAAGGCGTACTCCCCTGAGAGTTAACTACCGTTTAGTAACCCGATTCTAGGGGCGGCGTCCGGACGGGGATACGTGAGCTTGCCGACAGCCTCCGCACGACGGTCCGCGCCGCCCCCGGGTTTCCCGGCGTCTCCCGAGATCCTTCCCGGGGCACGCCCCGACTATGCTCGGGCAGCGCAGTCCGGCCCGTCAGCACATGGAGCACCGCATGGCCCCCAGGATCACCGTGATCGGCACCGGCTACCTCGGCGCCACCCACGCCGCCGCCATGGCGGAGCTCGGCTTCGAGGTGCTGGGCCTCGACGTGGTGCCCGAGAAGATCGAGATGCTCGGCCGGGGCAAGGTCCCGATGTTCGAGCCCGGTCTGGAGGAGCTGCTCGGCCGCCATGTGGCCGGGCTGGAGGGCTCGACCGGGCGGCTGCGCTTCACCACCTCCTGGGAGGAGGTGGGCGAGTTCGGCGACGTCCACTTCATCTGCGTGAACACCCCGCAGAAGCACGGCGAGTACGCGTGCGACATGTCCTACGTCGAGGCCGCCGTCTCCTCCCTCGCCCCCGTGCTGCACCGGCCCGCGCTGGTCGTCGGCAAGTCGACCGTCCCGGTGGGCAGCGCGGCGCGGCTCGCGGGGCTGCTCGCCGAGCTGGCCCCGGCGGGCGCGGACGTGGAGCTCGCCTGGAACCCGGAGTTCCTGCGCGAGGGCTTTGCCGTCCAGGACACGCTGCACCCCGACCGGATCGTCGTCGGCGTCGCCGGTGAGCGCGGCGAGAAGCTGCTGCGCGAGGTGTACGCGACGCCGGTCGGCGAGGGCACGCCGTTCGTCGTCACCGACTACCCCACGGCCGAGCTGGTGAAGACCGCCGCGAACTCCTTCCTCGCCACGAAGATCTCCTTCATCAACGCCATGGCCGAGGTCTGCGAGGCCGCGGACGGCGACGTGGTGAAGCTGGCGGAGGCCATCGGCCACGACGAGCGGATCGGCAAGAAGTTCCTGCGGGCCGGCATCGGCTTCGGCGGCGGCTGCCTGCCCAAGGACATCCGGGCCTTCATGGCCCGCGCGGGCGAGCTGGGCGTCGACCAGGCGCTGACCTTCCTGCGCGAGGTCGACTCCATCAACATGCGGCGCCGCGGCCACATGGTCGAGCTCGCGCGGGAGGCGGTCGGCGGCAGCTTCCTCGGCCGCCGGGTGGCCGTGCTCGGCGCCACGTTCAAGCCGGACTCCGACGACGTACGGGACTCCCCGGCGCTCAATGTCGCCGGGCAGATCCACCTCCAGGGCGGGCAGGTCACCGTCTACGACCCCAAGGGGATGGAGAACGCGCGGCGCCTCTTCCCGACCCTGACGTACGCGCCGACCGCGCTGGACGCGGTGCGGGGGGCGCATGTGGTGCTGCACCTGACGGAGTGGGGGGAGTTCCGGTCGCTTTCTCCCGCGGAGCTGGGGGGTGTGGTGGCTGAGCGGTGTGTTCTGGACGGGCGCAATGCGCTTGACGCCGGCGCTTGGCGGGAGGCTGGGTGGACGTTCCGGGCTATGGGGCGGCCGCAGGCTTAGGGCCCTCTCCCCAGCCCCGCCCCTTCCTGGCTGCGTCTAATTTGCGGCTCCGCCGCGTGGGGGGGCACTGCCCCAGACCCCCGGCCGCGGGCCGGTTGGCGCCTGCGGCGCTTCCTCCCCTACCCCGCCCCTTCCCGGCTGCGTCTCATTTGCGGCTCCGCCGCGTGGGGGGGCACTGCCCCAGACCCCCGGCCGCGGGCCGGTTGGCGCCTGCGGCGCTTTGTTCCCCTACCCCGCCCCTTCCCAAAACTGGGGGCAAGCCCCCAGGCCCCCGAACCGCGCTCCGCACGGTGTCCTCAAACGCCGGACGGGCTGAAGACAAAAGCACGGCGGGCCCGGCTGTAATGAGTGCCCCGGACGGGCGGAAGGAAGAACGCGGCGCACCCCACAACCCGATGTCACCCTCCGGCGGGAGGGGGTGGGGTCGGAGGGTGGGGTTCTGGAACGCGGTGCGACTTCACAGCGCTCAATACGAGGCACCGTGCCCGCACCGCGTTCCAGGTCCTCAGCCCGGAGGCCCCACCCCCGGCACCCACCACACACCCAAGCCCGGCCGGCGATTGAGGCCGCCCGCCGCAGGCGCACACAACCCGCACCTAAAAACGAACCCGCACCCAGCGGAAAACGCACCCACCACACACCCAAGCCCGGCCGGCGATTGAGGCCGCCCGCCGCAGGCGCACACAACCCGCACCGAAACAACGCCCCCGCACCCAGCGGAAAACGCACCCACCACACACCCAGCCCGGCCGGCGATTGAGGCCACCGCGCGCCAGCGCGGTCCGGCGGATCAGCCGTCCAGAGACTCCCGCGTCGCGTTCGACGGGCCCCTCGTCGTAGCCGCGGCCACAGACTCCGCCGCCCGAAGCACCCGCACCGCATTCCCCCACGTCAGCTTCGCCAAGTCCCCCTCCGACCACCGCCGTCGCAAAAGCTCCGCGATCAGGTTCGGATAGCCCGACACATCCGCCAGATCCGACGGCGTGAAGGCCGTGCCGTCGAAGTCGCCGCCGATGCCGATGTGGTCGATGCCCGCGACCTCGCGCATGTGGTCGAGGTGGTCGGCGACCGTGGAGGCGGTGGCGAGGGGGCGGGGGCTGGCCGCCTCGAAGGCGCGGTGGACGGCCATCGCCTCGGCCGTGGTGTCGAGGTGGTGCAGGCCGTGGGCCCGCATGTTCTCGTCGGCGGCGCGGGTCCAGGCGACGGCCTCCGGGAGGATGAACTTCGGGACGAAGGTGGCCATGGCCATGCCGCCGTTGGCGGGCAGCGCCGCCAGGACGTCGTCCGGGACGTTGCGCGGGTGGTCGCAGACGGCCCGCGCGGACGAGTGCGAGAAGATCACCGGCGCCTCGCTGACCCGCAGGGCGTCCCGCATCGTGCCGGCGGAGACGTGCGAGAGGTCGACGAGCATGCCGAGGCGGTTCATCTCCCGCACGACCTCCTCGCCGAAGGCGGTGAGCCCGCCCGCCACGGGCTCGTCCGTCGCGGAGTCGGCCCACGGGACGTTGTCGTTGTGGGTCAGCGTCATGTAGCGCACGCCGAGGCGGTGCAGGGCGCGGAGCGTGCCGAGGGAGCTGTTGATGCTGTGGCCGCCCTCGGCGCCCATGAGGGAGGCGATCCGGCCCTCGGCCCGCGCCGCCTCCATGTCGTCCGCGGTGAACGCGAGCCGCAGGTCGGCGGGGTAGCGGGCGGCCAACTGCCGTACGGCGTCGATCTGTTCCAGCGTGGCGCTGACGGCCTCGTCACCGGCCATGTCGGTGCGGACGTACACGGACCAGAACTGCGCCCCCACCCCGCCCGCGCGCAGGCGGGGCAGGTCGGTGTGGAGGTCGGCGCTCTGGTCGGTGGCGATGTCGCGCCGGTCGAGGTCGTAGCGGACCTGCTGGCGCAGGGCCCAGGGGAGGTCGTTGTGGCCGTCGACGACGGGGTGGGCGGCGAGCAGTTCCCGGGCGCGGGCCAGGTGGTCGCTCACGGCGGTCACTTCCCGAAGCCGAAGCCGTCGTTGCCCGTGGCCTTCGCCCGCAGCCGGCGGCCCTTCTCGGTGGCCTGTTCGTTGAGCTCGTCCTGGAAGCGGCGCATCCGCTCCAGCAGTTCGCCGTCGTGGGCGGCGAGCATGCGGACGGCGAGCAGGCCGGCGTTGCGGGCGCCCGCGACGGAGACGGTGGCGACGGGGACCCCGGCCGGCATCTGCACGATGGAGAGGAGGGAGTCCATGCCGTCGAGGTACTTCAGCGGCACGGGCACGCCGATCACCGGCAGCGGGGTGACGGAGGCCAGCATGCCGGGGAGGTGGGCCGCTCCCCCGGCGCCCGCGATGACGGCCTTGAGCCCGCGGCCGGCGGCCTGCTCCCCGTACGCGATCATCTCGCGGGGCATCCGGTGCGCGGAGACGACGTCGACCTCGTAGGGGACGTCGAATTCGTCGAGAGCCTTGGCGGCGGCCTCCATGACGGGCCAGTCGGAGTCGGAGCCCATGACGATGCCGACCAGGGCATCAGAGGGGCGCGCGCCAGCGCTCGATGAGGGGTGGTGGCCGGGTGACGGGCGGGCGCTCATTCGGTGATCGTTCCTCGCAGGTATCCGGCGGCGTGGCTCGCGCGCTCGCGCACGTCGGCCAGGTCGTCGCCGTAGGTGTTGACGTGGCCAACCTTGCGGCCGGGCTTCACGTCCTTGCCGTACATGTGGATCTTCAGGCCGGGGTCGCGCGCCATGCAGTGCAGATAGGCGGAGTACATGTCGGGGTAGTCGCCGCCGAGGACGTTGGCCATGACGGTCCACTTCGCGCGCGGGCGCGGGTCGCCGAGCGGGAGGTCGAGCACCGCGCGCACGTGGTTGGCGAACTGCGAGGTGATCGCGCCGTCCTGGGTCCAGTGGCCGGAGTTGTGCGGGCGCATGGCCAGCTCGTTGACGAGGACGGCGGGGGTGCCGTCGGCGCGGCGGATCTCGAAGAGTTCGACGGCGAGGTGGCCGACCACCCCGAGCTCCTTGGCGATTTTGAGGGCGAGCTGCTGCGCGTGTGCGGAGAGCTCCTCGGAGAGGCCGGGGGCGGGGGCGATGACGGTGTCGCAGACGCCGTCGACCTGGATGGACTCGACGACGGGATAGGAGACGGCCTGGCCGTGCGGGGAGCGGACGACGTTGGCGGCGAGCTCGCGGACGAAGGCGACCTTCTCCTCGGCGAGCACGGGCACTCCGGCGCGGAAGGGTTCACCCGCCTCTTCTGCGTTACGGACGATCCAAACCCCCTTTCCGTCATAACCGCCGCGCACCGTCTTCAGGACGACGGGGAAGCCCTCGCCCTCCGCGGCGAACCGCTCGACGTCGGCGGGGTCCTCGACGATCCGGTGCCGTGGGCAGGGCACTCCGATCGCGTCGAGCTTCGCCCGCATCACGCCCTTGTCCTGGGCGTGCACCAACGCGTCGGGCCCGGGGCGGACGGGAATCCCGTCCGCTTCCAGGGCCCGGAGGTGCTCGGTGGGTACGTGCTCGTGATCGAAGGTGATCACATCGCAGCCTTGTGCGAAAGCACGAAGGGTTTCCAGGTCGCGGTGGTCGCCGATGACGACGTCGCTGACCACCTGGGCCGCCGAGTCCTGCGGGGTGTCACTGAGCAGCTTGAACTTGATGCCGAGGGGGATGCCCGCCTCGTGGGTCATACGGGCGAGCTGACCGCCGCCGACCATGCCGACTACCGGGAACGTCACGCCCCCAGGGTATCCGCACGTGCGAACCGCTCCCGACCCCTCTTGGAGGATCATCCTAAGAGAGGGGGGCTCGCGCGATGGCCGATATGGCGTGCGTTCGCTCCGCGTTCACCGATGCCCTCTCTCGGTGGCCGGGAGCGCTGGATAGCATGAATGCCGCCCATGTCCCCGGACAGCCCCACACGACGGAGCCTGACGATCTTTATGAGTCAACGGCACACCATGCGTTCCCGGCTGCAGAGGCTGGCCCGCGAGATAGCGAAATTCGGCGCGGTCGGGGCCATCGGGTTCGTGGTCAACCTCATCGTCTTCAACATCTGCCTGCACGGCTTCCACCTCGCCGTGGTGCGCTCTGGCGTGATCGCGACGGTCGTCGCCATCGCGACCAACTACGTCGGCAACCGCTACTGGACCTACCGCGACTGCGACACCAGCCGGCGCAGTCGCGAGCTGTCGCTGTTCCTGCTGTTCAGCGGCATCGGCCTGGTGATCGAGAACGGCATCCTGGCGCTCTCGCACTACGGCTTCGGCCTGACGTCCCCGCTCGCGGACAACATCGCGAAGAACGTCGTCGGCCTCGGCATCGGCACGGTCTTCCGCTTCTGGTCCTACCGCACCTGGGTGTTCCGGGCCCTCCCGGCGCGCGAGGCGGTTCAGACGGCGGAGTCCTTCCTCACGGATCAGCCTCCGGCCCGCATCGACGCACCGTAGGTCGTAGCAGTAGGCGCCGGCGGCTCAGATCACGCCGCCGCCGTCCGTCCCGCCTCCTTCGAGGCTCAGGAACAGCGCGAAGACCGGCGGGTTGGCCTGGAGGAGCTCCAGGCGCCCGCCGTCCGCCTCGGCGAGGTCGCGGGCGACCGCCAGGCCCAGCCCCGTGGAGTTCCGCCCGCTGACCGTCCGCTCGAAGACCCGCGCGCCCAGGTCCGCCGGGACGCCCGGCCCCTCGTCGGTGACCTCCACGACCGCCTGGGTGCCGGTGACACGGGTGCGCAGGGCGACCGTGCCGTCCCCGTGCATCAGCGAGTTCTCGATGAGCGTCGCGAGCACCTGCGAGACCGCGCCCGGGGTGCCGACGGCCCGCAGCCCCTGCTTGCCGGAGCGCACGATGGCCCGGCCCTCGCTGCGCGAGGCGGGCCGCCACTCCTCGATCTGCTGCTTGACGACCTCGTCCAGGTCGAAGGTGACGGCCGAGCCGGCCTTGGGATCACGGGAGTTGGTGAGCAGCCGCTGGACGACGTCGGTGAGCCGCTCCACCTGGGTGAGGGCGATCGTCGCCTCCTCCTTGACCGTGTCCGGGTCGTCGGTGAGCGTGATCTCCTCCAGCCGCATCGACAGTGCCGTCAGCGGCGTGCGCAGCTGGTGCGAGGCGTCGGCGGCGAGCCTGCGCTCGGCGGTGAGCATCCGGGCGATCCGCTCCGCGCTGGAGTCCAGGACGTCCGCCACGCGGTCCAGTTCGGGCACGCCGTAGCGGCGGTGCCGGGGGCGCGGGTCGCCGGAGCCGAGGCGCTCGGCCGTCTCGGCCAGGTCGATCAGCGGGGCGGTGAGCCGGTTCGCCTGGCGTACGGCGAGGAAGACGGCGGCCACCACGGCGAGCAGGGCGACGGCGAGGATGACCAGCAGGGTGCGGCCGACCTCGCGGCTGACCGTGGAGCGGGACGCCTCGACCCGTACGGTCTCGCCCTGCCCGCCCTTGAGCTCCGCGGTGATGAGGCCGCCCTTGGGGCGGGTACCGATCTCGATGACCGGCCGGCCGGGGATCTCGATCCGGGCGTAGCGCTGGGGCGTGATCTGCTCGCTGAGGATGCCCGACTCCACCCGCTCCCCGCCGACGAGCCGGCTGTCGACGATGGACTCCAGGCGTACGGCCTCCGACTGCACGCTCTCCTGCGCGCTGTTCTCGATCGTGCGGGTCTCGACGATGACGAGCGAGATCCCGAACACGGCGATCACGACGAGCACGACGGCGAGCGTGGAGTTGATCAGTCGGCGGCGCACAGTGCCCTCCGGGCGGGTGATACGTGAGCGGCCCGGCGGTGGGGCTCGGGGCCGGGTCGGCTCAGCTCTTCTCGAAGCGGAAGCCGACCCCGCGGACGGTGGCGATGTAGCGCGGGTTGGCGGCGTCGTCCCCGAGCTTCTTGCGGAGCCAGGAGATGTGCATGTCGAGGGTCTTGGTGGAGGACCACCAGGTGGTGTCCCAGACCTCGCGCATCAGCTGGTCGCGGGTGACGACCCGGCCGGCGTCCCGCACGAGCACCCGGAGCAGGTCGAATTCCTTCGCCGTGAGCTGGAGTTCCTCGTCGCCCATCCAGGCGCGGTGCGACTCGACGTCGATCCGCACGCCGTGGGTGGCGGGGGGCTGCTGCTGGGAGTCGACGGTGCCGCGGCGCAGCAGGGCGCGCACGCGCGCCAGCAGTTCGGCGAGGCGGAAGGGCTTGGTGACGTAGTCGTCGGCGCCGGCGTCCAGGCCGACCACGGTGTCCACCTCGTCGGCGCGGGCCGTGAGGACCAGCACGGGGAAGCCGTGGCCTTCGGTCCGCAGCCGGCGGCAGACCTCCAGGCCGTCCATGCCGGGCAGCCCCAGGTCGAGGACGAGCAGGTCCACCCCTCCCTTGAGGCCGGCGTCGAGCGCCGTGGGACCGTCTTCGCGCACCTCCACCTCATAACCCTCGCGGCGCAGGGCGCGTGCGAGCGGTTCCGAGATGGACGCGTCATCCTCGGCGAGCAGTACTCGGGTCATGGCTTGATGGTAGTCCGCCCGGGCGCACGTCAGAGGTGCACTCAGAGCTACCGACGGCAACACTTCTCCAAGAACAACTTCACCTTCGAACGTATGCGAATGGTTCCGACCTCACCTGTGATCCATGTCTCAACTCCTTCCTTATCCGGGCGGGGTGTGACGTATGGTGACCAGACGTCTGTAGCACCATCGGGGGACCTTCGGCACGACCACATCTCGCCGGAGGTCTCTGTTGTGCGCGGGGCTGTTCCCGCAGCCTTGTTACACAGTGAATGACCTGTCGGCCGGGTCCGCCGCGCGAAGGTGCGCGGGGGCGTGGATCCCGGAGTACGGCTGTCCTGCCGGTCCCTCGCGAGAGGGGCCGAACCCCTAGGGCGTGGGGGCGGGCAGTGCGGTAGCCGGTGCCGGCCAACCCCCACCCGGGCGCGCAACTGCTCCATCACGCGTCCCGAGCACACAAGGATCGACCATGGCGTCCAGCCTGACGAAGGGTGCTGCTCCTCAGGAGACCACTCCTGCTTCCAGCGGCAAGACCTTCCTTGGCCACCCCAGCGGGTTGGCCATTCTCTTCATGACCGAGATGTGGGAGCGGTTCTCCTACTACGGCATGAGGGCCCTTCTCGTCGTCTATCTGATCGCAGGCGGCCCGGACGCAAAGCCCGGCAGCCAGGGCGGCGGTCTGGCGATGCCCGAGGCCACCTCGGTCGCGATCTACTCCGTCTATGTGGCGATGGTCTATCTCCTCGCCATGCCGGGCGGCTGGTTCGGTGACCGTGTCTGGGGTCCGCGCAAGACGGTGGCCATCGCGGCCAGCGTCATCATGGCCGGTCACCTGGTCCTGGCCATCCCCGGGAAGCCGACGTTCTTCTTCGGCCTCGCGCTGGTGGCCATCGGCTCGGGTCTGCTGAAGGCCAACATCTCGACGATGGTCGGCCACCTCTACGACGGTCCCAAGGACCCGCGCCGCGACGGTGGCTTCACGCTCTTCTACATCGGCATCAACGTGGGCGCCTTCGCCGCCCCGCTGGTGATCGGCACCGTGGGCCAGAAGTACAACTGGCACCTGGGCTTCGCGATCGCCGCCGTCGGCATGGGCCTCGGTCTGCTGGTCTTCCTGCTGGGCACCCGCCACCTGAACGCGAAGAGCAGCCAGGTCCCGACCCCGCTGACGGTCGCCGAGCGCAACTCCTGGCTGAAGAAGGGCCTGATCTGGCTCGCCGTCGCGGCCGCCTTCTACGGCATCGTGGTCGGCACCGGCACCTTCACGATCAACTGGGCCCTGGTCCCGATCGCGCTGCTCGGCCTGTTCATCCCGATCTTCGTGCTGGCGCGCATCAAGCGCGACAAGGAGCTGACGGACACCGAGCAGACCAAGGTCAGCGGCTACATCTGGTTCTTCGTCGCGGCCGCCGTGTTCTGGATGATCTTCGACCAGGGTGGGTCGACGATGTCGACCTTCGCGGAGAAGAAGACCGCGGACAACGTCTTCGGCTTCGACTTCCCGTCCACCTGGTTCCAGTCGGTCAACTCGCTGTGGGTCGTCGCCCTGGCGCCGATCTTCGCCGCGCTGTGGCTGGCGCTGGCCCGCCGCAAGAGCGAGCCCAGCACCACGGTGAAGTTCGCCGCGGCGATGGTCTTCGTCGGCCTCTCGTTCGTCCTCTTCGCCCTTCCGATGTCGATGGCGTCCGACGGCACGAAGGTCAGCCCGATGTGGCTGATCGCGATCTACGGTCTCCAGACCGTCGGCGAGCTGTGCCTGTCCCCGGTGGGTCTGTCCCTGACCACCAAGATGGCGCCGGCGAAGTACGCCAGCCAGATGATGGGCGTGTGGTTCCTCGCGGTCACCGCGGGCGACTGCGTCATGACCCTGCTGATCACCGCGGGTGCCGACCTCAACGGCACGGCCGTGATCCTGGGCGAGGCCGCGGCCGCCGTCCTGGCGGGTGTCGGCATCTGGCTGAACCGCAAGAAGATCATCGGGCTGATGGGCGACGTCCGCTGACGCGGTCCGCTCGGTAACGCTTCGTAACGCAGAGCGCCCCCCGGGGTGATGGCGCGCCATCGCTCCGGGGGGCGCTTTGGTTTACGCCTCATCCGGAGGGCGCGCCTTCGCGCGGGTGGCGGCCCGGGGGCGCGCGCCCGCGTCCGGCGCCTCCGTGGCGCGTGACGGGTCCGCCCCCGGCCTGAACCACGGCAGGGAGCCGTCACGGGCCTCCGCGGGCCGCTCGGGCGGCCGTACGCGGCCCACCACCGCCATGCCCACGCGGAACACGCCCACCGGCACCACCACGCACAGCAGGATCCAGAAGAGCGTCACCCCCCACGGCCGCCCCACGTCCCACGGCTCCTCCACCAGCACCTTGTCCCCGTACTTCAGGGACACCTGGTAGTCGCCGTACGCCCCGGCCGCCAGCTCCACGTCCAGCGGGACGCGGGCCCGCGCGCCGGCCGCGATCGTGCCGCGCCAGCGCTGCTTCTCCCACTCGGGCGCGAGCACGCCGTGCGCGGTGCCGACCTCCAGGACGGGGTCCTTGACAGGGGTCGAGCCGAGGTTCCCGAGGGTGACGACCAGCCGCCGGTGCGGCGGCGCCCCGAACCACGTGAGCAGCCCGCTGCTCCCCTCCAGCCGCGCGTCCAGGACACCGAGCCGCTCCGCGCCATTGCGCGGCGGCAGGGAGGCGACGGGGTGCCCGGTCACCTTCAGCGCCGTGTCCGCGGCCGCCGGGGCGCCCGTGACGGTCGCCACGTGCACCACGCAGGGGCACGGCCTGGGCGGCTCGGCGACGGGCATCCGCCTGGTGAAGCGGCCGTCGCCGTCGGTGGTCACGGTGCGCCCGTCGGCGTTGGCGCAGGTGTCGGTGCCGCCGATCATGTCCTGGCCGCAGATGAGGAGCGTGAGGAGGGTGCGGGGCCGCCAGCCGGTGCCGCTGACGGTGAGGGTGGCGCCCTTGCCCGCCTCGGTCCGGTCGAGCCGCAGGGCGGGCCCGTCGGCGCCCGCGAGGCCGGCGGGCAGCAGCACACACGCCAATGCCAGCAGCAGGGCCGCCACGCCCGCCCTGCGGGCCTTCACGCCGCCGCTCCCGCACTCCGGGCCCGCCTGGAGCGGCGTACGAGCAGGAGCACAGCGGCGGCGAGGACCGCGGCGAGCCCGCCGAGGGCCGGGAACAGCCACGGGAGGGGCGTGTACGAGCCGGAGGCGGTCGCACGGGCGCCGCCGGGCGCGGTGGCCGTGAGGCGGACCCGTACGGAGTCCAGACGCGGCGCGTCCGCCCACCGCTCCGCCAGCCGCACGCTCCGGCCGGGCGCCAGTCGCGCGGGCACGCCGGTGGCCGTACGGCGCAGGACGGTGCCGAACAGGCCGTCCGCGCGGATGTCCAGGCGCGGGGCGAGCGCGGTGTTGCCGCGGTTGACCAGCGCGTAACGGATGACCGCGCCGCCGCCCTCGCGGCTGACGCGTACGTGCTCCACGGCGAGCGCCGGCAGCGCCGCACCGGCCACCCGCACGGCCAGCGGTACGCGCACCTGCCGCCCCTCCCCGCTGACGACGAGCGCGCCCGGATGCGCACCCGGCGCCGCGTCGGCGGGCACGGCTACGGCGAACGGCACGTCCGCGCGGGTGCGCGCCGGGATCTTCACCGTGCGCGCGGCGAGCGAGATCCAGGACCCGTCCGCCCGCACGTCGAGTGAGCGGGCGGTGTCACCGGTGTTGACGACGGACAGCTTGTCCTGGAACACGGTGCCGGGGTCGCCCTCCAGGTCGAAGGAGGTGCGGTCGTCGGGGCCGGGTGTGCTTTTGCCCGCGGGGGCGGGGGTGGCGGTCCATTGCTTCGTGTCGGCGCCGGTGCCGGCGGTGTGGGTGGCGGTCACGAGGGCGAGGCAGATCGCTGCGAGGTGATACGGCTTCATGGGCGGCTCCCGTGTGTCTCCGCCTGCGGCGGGCTTGTTCCCCCTACCCGCCCCTTCCCGGCTGCGTCTGATGTGCGGCTCCGCCGCGTGGGGGGCGCGTGCCCCAGGCCCCCGGCTGCGGGCCGGTTGGCGCCTGCGGCGGGCTTGTTCCCCCTACCCCGCCCCTTCCCGGCTGCGTCTCATTTGCGGCTCCGCCGCGTGGGGGGCGCTGCCCCAGACCCCGAGCTGCGGGCCCGTTGCCTCCCCCAGCTACCTCCCCCAGACTCCGTCCGGGGGCCCCCAGAGGTGCCCCCAACGGGCTGAAAAACAAAAGCATGGCGCGCCCGGCTGAAAAGAACACTGGCGCACCCGGGCTGGAATGGGCGCCCCGGACCGGCTGAAAGGAAAAGCGCGGTGCACCCCACAACCTGATCTCACCCACCGGCGGGAGGGGGTGGGGTCGGAGGGTGGGGTTCTGGAACGCGGTGCGACTTCACAGCACCCAACACGCCTCACAGCAACCGCACCGCGTTCCAGGTCCCCAGCCCGGAGGCCCCACCCCCGGCACCCACCACACACCCAGCCCGGCCGGCGATTGAGGCCACGCCCGAAGGGCGTCCCGCCGCAGGCGCACACAACCCGCACCACAAACCGCCCCCACCTACCGCACAACCCCCCGCCGCCGCGTAAGCCAAAGCACTCCCCCCACCCCCGCCAGCAACACCGTCCCGCCCAGCGCCCCGAGCGCCACCGCCGAATCCGCCGGCCCCGTCTGCGGCAGCTGGCCGCCACCGGAGGACCCACCACTCGCAGTAGACCCGCTCGCCCCACCCGTACCGCCGGACCCGCCCGTGGTCGAACCACCCGTCGTCGAACCACCCGTCGTCCCCGTGGAGGAACCACCAGTGGTCGAACCACCAGTGGTCGAACCGCCCGTCGACGAACCCCCCGCCTTGACCTCCAGCGTCAGCGACGGCTTGGGGTTGTTGGACGGCGTGCACGTGGTCGTCGTGCCCAGGGCGGAGATCGTGAGGGTGGACGCGGTGAAAGTGACCGTGCCGCTCTTCTTCGGGGTGTACGTGCCCGACAAGTCGCTGATCTTGATGGGGGTGTTGGCGGGGATCTCCTCGGAGTTGGCGGGGCCCTCCACGGCCACCGTGCCGCTGTCCGCGCCGCCGAGCTTCACGACGGCGCTCGGCTTCATCGCGCCCTTGCCGAGCGGGACGGGGCTGGAGGAGACGCCCTTCTCGAAGGACATGGTGAGCTTGTAGGAGTCGCCGCTCGCGACGCCCTTGATGTCGATGGGCGACACGGCGCTCTTGTCGCCGATGGGGGTCTTGCACTGGTAGTTGACGTCGACCGTGTCCGCGTGCGCGGCGGGCGCGGCCAGCAGCAGGGCCGTTCCCCCGGCGACGGTCGCGGCGAGCGCGAGCGCGCCCGTGCGGCGAGTGGGACGGCGCTGGATGTGGGACACCTCGGGTTCCCCTCTCGTCCGGTGCCGTAGCCGTGCATCACTGACGGCACATCAGATCGGGCGCCGACAGTACGCCGGGGACCTCGAGGAGGGAAGAGACGTAACGCGCTATGCCGGAGCGGCGAGCTCCGCCCAGACCGTCTTGCCGGCACCGGCCTCGTCGCGCACGACTCCCCAGTCCAGGCAGAGCCGCTGCACGATGAACATGCCGTGACCGCCGGGGCGGCCCGCGCGGTGCGGGGTGCGCGGGGCGGGGGTGCCGGCGCCGAGGTCGACGACCTCCAGCCGCAGCACCTTGCCCGCGCAGCTCACGCGCAGCTCCTCGGGGCCGCCGGCGTGCAGGCAGGCGTTGGTGACCAGCTCGGAGACGACCAGCAGGACGTCCTCGGCGGCCGCGCGGTGGTCCGCGGTGGCGGCGGGCAGCCAGCCCCAGTCCTGGAGCGCCTGGCGGGTGAAGTCGCGGGCGCGGGGGACGGCGCCGCTGGCCCCGACGAGGTGGAGGCGGCGCACCTGGCCCGCGGCCGGCGGGTGGGCATCGGCGGAGGCGCCGTCCGCGTCCGGACCGGGCTCGCCCGGCGGCGGGTACGGCCGCGTGGTGCTCATCAGCGCTTCACCTCACCGATTCACCGACTCAGGGTTTGATGGATACCAGGCACTTCAAACAGATGCGGTACAGATTCAGCAGACTCCTGCCCGACCGATCCGCAGGAACACCCACTTCTTCGGTGCGGCTCCTGTGACACGGGTAACCCGAGGGTTACACACAGGTGGGAGTGGTGACGACCGTCACTCGGAGATCGCGGCGTCGAGCGTGTCGTGCACGGTGAAGACGGCTTCCGCGCCGGTGATCTCGAAGACCCTGGCGACGACCGGCTGCATGGCGGCGAGGTGGATGGACCCACCCGCGGCCTCGGCGACCAGCCGGGCGCCGAGCAGCACATTGAGCCCGGTGGAGTCGCAGAACTCCAGCTTCGAGCAGTCCACGACCACGCGCGCGCTGATATCGGCCACGCTCGCCTCGAGGGGCTCGCGCAGCAGCTCGGCGGTGTGGTGATCGAGCTCACCCGCCGGCGTCACGACCGCACTCGCTCCGTGGCGCCGGACCTCTACATTCAGCCGGCCTTTGCTTGCGCTGCCGACCATCCCGCGGTCCATGCGCATCCCTTCCCGGTTGCCTGCGTGGACGGCTGAACACTACGCCTTCGATACGACGTCCGGTAGCCGAACATCCGTCATTTAACGACAAAGTCGGACAACACGGACTTGCCAGGGGGTGGTGAAGACCGGTAGGGCTAGTAGAGGACATCCACCACGGACGGCTTTGGAGGCGCCGCAAACCGCAGCAAGAGGTCAAGGCATCGGCGGCCATATGCCGAGAATGATGGAGGACACCATGTCACCCCGGCTCGACGCACCGCGCACCGGAACCCTTCGGGAGACCGCGTCGTCGGCGACCCCGCACGAAGAGAGTGAGCCCGGCATCTCCGGGCTCCCCGAGATCCCGCCCTACGACGAGGTGGGGCCGGACGACGCGCGGGCCCTGTCCAAGACCCTCTTCGCCCGCCTCGCGGAGCTTGAGGAGGGCACCCACGAATACGCGTACGTCCGCAACACCCTGGTCGAACTCAACCTGGCACTGGTGCGGTTCGCCGCGTCGCGGTTCCGCACCCGCAGCGAGCCGATGGAGGACATCGTCCAGGTCGGCACGATCGGCCTGATCAAGGCGATCGACCGGTTCGAGCTCAGCAGGGGCGTCGAGTTCCCCACCTTCGCGATGCCGACGATCATCGGTGAGATCAAGCGGTTCTTCCGTGACACCAGTTGGTCCGTGCGCGTCCCCCGGCGGCTCCAGGAGCTCCGCCTCGACCTCGCGAAGACCCGCGACGAGATGGCGCAGCAGCTCGACCGCTCCCCCACGGTCGCCGAGCTCGCCGAGCGGCTCGGCCTGGCCGAGGAAGAGGTCATCGAGGGCATGGCCGCGAGCAACGCGTACACCGCGAGCTCGCTGGACGCCCAGCCCACCGAGGACGACACCGAGGGCACGCTCTCGGCCCGCATCGGCTACGAGGACCACGGTCTCGAAGGCATCGAGTACGTGGAGTCCCTCAAGCCGCTGATCGCCGAACTCCGGCCCCGCGACCGGAAGATCCTCTCCCTGCGCTTCGTCGCGAACATGACGCAGTCGGAGATAGGCGAGGAGCTGGGCATCTCCCAGATGCACGTCTCGCGGCTGCTCTCGCGCACGCTCGTGCGGCTGCGCCGGGGGCTGCTGGTCGAGGAGTGACCCCCCGGTCACTTGCGATGGCAGACGAACTGCCGGCTGCCGTCGTCACCGGTCTGGATCACGGCACTCGCACACCCCTCGGGGCACCGTGGCGGCGCGGCATGCGCGCTGCGGCGGCGCTCCGGGGGGTGATCGCATGTGGAGCAGTACCACACGGGCGCGTACGGGTAGGTGACGTCCCACCACATCGGACTGCCGCAGCGCCTGCACCTGACCAGGGGCGGCCTGCTCTGATCGACGTTCACCCGGGCATGGTCCCGCCCGGCCGCCGCGTGTGACGGGCGTGCCGCCCCTGCCTCACCCGTACGAGGGCCACGAGGACGACCGCGCCGATTCGCACCGGCCGTCAATCCGGGCGACCTCGCCATGTGAACAAGTGCAAGATGTCGCCATGAGCGTGAGCATAGACATCACCGGCCTGCCTCCCGAGCGCATCGTCTTCGAGACGTCCCCGCTGGCAGAGCTGTGCATCACGCTGCACGTGCTGTCCGAGCCCGGCCACCACCCCGGGCAGGCGGCCTGGGCCACCGCCACGGCCGGCGCGCTCCCGCAGGACCTCGCCGACCGGCTGCGCGAAGCGGACTTCCTGTGGCGGCACGCCTTCTCCGACCTCTTCATGCCGTACGCCGGGCTGCGCGAGGGTGACGGCCGTACGGGCCGGACGCTCGCCGAGGAGCTGGACCAGCTGGACCGGCTGGACGACGACCAGTTCGTCACCACCGCGCTGGAGTTCACCTGCCTCGCCTCCTACAACACGGGCGCCCCTTCGCCGCTCGCCGACCCGGCCACCCGCACCAGGGCACTGGAGCTGGCCGCCGCCCGCGGCCCCCGGCAGCTGGACTTCACCGCGCGGCTGCTGAAGGACCCCGCCTCCGTACGCGCCTGGGTGCGCCGCCTGCTGGAGGACTGCGACGACGCCTTCTTCGCGGCCCTCTGGCGGGAGGGCGAGCCCGCGCTCGCCGCCGACACCCGGCACAAGACGGAACTGCTGCGCCGCAAGGGGCTGAGCGGGGCCCTGGCCGAGGTCTCCCCCGCGATCACCCTGGAGGACGGCGGCCGGCTCATCCGCGTCGACAAGTTGACGGAGGGACACACGTCGGCGGTGGACCCTGCGGTGGGTACGGGCCTGTCGTTCGTCCCGTCGCGCTTCGGGTGGCCGCACCTGATGGTGCTGCACCGGCCGGGCTGGCGCCCGGTCGTCCACTACCCGATCGGCTCGCCCGAACTGCCGCCGCCGACGTCGCTTGAGCTCCTCAAACTGCGCCTGGAGGCCCTGGCCCACCCCGTGCGCATCCAGCTGTGCCGCAGCACGGCCCGCGCGCCGCACACGACGGGCGAACTGGCGGGCATCCTGGGCCTCAGCGCACCGGAGGTCTCGCGCCACTTGGGTGTGCTGAAGAAGGCGGGCCTGATCACGACCCGCCGGCGCGGCCGGTACGTCAACTATCAGCTGGACGTGCTGGCGGTGGCGCGGCTGAGCGGGGAGTTCCTGGAGGGGATCCTGCGCTGACGGTTCGCGGCCGGCGACTCAGTCGTGCCCACCGGCCGGCGCCGGGCCTTGCGGCAAGGCGGTCCGGCGTACGGCTGCGCCGGGGCTCAGGCGTGCTCGCTGAAGGCGGTGGCCGACGCCTCCGCCGCATCAGCAACGCGGCTCGCCGCTACGCGGCAAGGGCCGTCCGGCTGAGCCGGGGGGCGTAGGCCGACTCAGTCGTGCTCGCTGAGGGCAGCCGCCAGCCGGCGCCCCTCCGTGGCGCCCCGTCGCATCAGCAGCGCGGCGGTCGTGTGCAGCTCGTTCCACGCGTGCGGGCGGCCGATCGCGGCGGCGTCGCCGAGGGAGCCCAGGGCCACGGAGAGTGCCTGCTGCGGCTCACCCGCGCCCGCCAGGGCGTGGGCGAGGCAGGCGCGGTACCACGTGCCGTCGCGGCGGTAGCCGTCCGGCAGGGCGGCGAGCCCGGCGGTGAGCTCTTCGACGGCGCGTGACCACGCCCGCAAGTGCAGCTCGGCCATGCCGCGTTGGAGCGTGAACCACGTCTCGTCGTAGAAGTACATCCACGGCGGCTGGTCCTCGGGGCGCTCGGCGGCGAGCGCCATGAGCTTCTGGCCCTCGTCCAGCAGGCGGCGCGCCTCGTCGGCTTCCTGGTTGAGCGCGTGCCCGCGTGCCGCCATCTGTACGGCCATGGCCTGTACCCCCAGGGAGCTGCCGGGCGCGGACCACCGCGACGCCTCGGCCATCCGCACGCAACGGGTGGCGCGGCCTTTGGACCACGCCATGTGCGCCTTCATGTTGAGGGTCGTCGCCGCCATGTCCGCGTCCCCGGCCTCCAGCGCCCACTCGTGGGAGCGGTCGTACCAGGCCAGCGCGGTGGCGGTGGCGTCCTGGTCCTGCGCCATCCAGGCGAGGAACTGGGCGTGCTCCGAGGCGAGCAGCACCAGGCGGTCGGCCATGGCCCCGCGCGCGCTCGCGTGCAGGTCCATGACGGTACGGAGCTGGCCGCGCACGAGGGCGACCAGGGGGCGCGAGCCGATCACGTCCTCCGCCCGGCGGTGCTCGGCGAGCAGCCGGTCGAGCCAGTCCAGTGTGGCGGCGTCCACGCGCGCGGAACCGTCGACCACGCTGGTCACCCGCGCGAGGAGATCCACGTCCGGAGCGGTGCCGGGAAGCCGCAGGCCCGGGACGGCGCCGGCGTCGGCCCGCTCCCCCGTGAGCGGCCACGACTCCGGCGGGACGCCGAGGCCGGAGGCGATGCGCTGACGCACCTCCACGGAGGTCACGCGGCGCCGCCCGCGCTCGATGTCGGACACGTCGGACTGCGCGAGCCCGGTCAGCTCCCCGGCCTTCGTCTGGCTGATGCGCGTGAGCTTCCGGTAGGTCCGCAGGACAGCCCCCCAGTCCTCGTCCGCGACTGCCGCCACCAGCTGAGGATGAGCCCAGATGTCCACCACGTGATCCCTCACCATCCGAATATAGGGCGCCCTATAGGGCCTTGGGATGGGTTCGCCCTTCGGAGTGCGTGACGGTACCGGCATGGATGACACGCAGAGCTCCGCGCAGGAGCGAACGAATCCGGGCGGGGTGCCCGAGCCCGGAACGGAGCAGGGCGCACGCATGACCACGGCACCCCGCCCCACCCGCTCGTGCCTCGCGTGTTCGAAGATCCTGCTGGCGCGGGCAAGTGCGGTCCGGGAGGGGCGCTTCGGCGTCGTCCAGGACCTGACGCGGCAACTCGAAAATCATCGGCGGGCCGCGCAGGCGTGACGCGGCCCGTACGCGGATAGGAGGAGACGAGAACGAAGCGTCACCGTGCGGCACCCTCCCGGAGGATCATCACCGGCATGAGCGAAGAGTGCTGCACCGGCCCGCATCAGTTCTGCAAGGGGTGCCGGGGAAGCGGCTATTACCAGGCACTCACGCTCTATGTGAGTCAGTCGGGCCAGGCCGGTGAGATGTCGGCGGCGCACACGTGCACGGCGTGCAGGGGGCGCGGGTTCTTCTGCAGGCGGTTCGCGCCGTGCGAGGAGGAGCACGAGGACGAGACCCCGGCGATCGGCCCGGACGTCGTCCCGCCGGTGTGACGGGCTACTTCGTGCACAGCGCTGTGGACAGGACCTTCAGGGCAGCGGTGTCGGCCCGCTCGGTCTTGGTCATGTCCTTGGACAGGGCGAGGGTGATCTGGCGCTTGCCGTCGGCCGAGGTGAAGCTGAAGGTGTTGTAGCCGGGGACGCTGCCGGTGTGGCCCCAGGCCGGCTTCTCGCCGGGGCAGTAGGCGGCGTTGCTCTCCAGGCCGAGGCCGTACTTGCGGGTCTCGCCGCGGTCCGTGTCGTGCAGGGTGTTCATCTCGCGCCACAGGTGCGCGGGGAGCAGCTTGCCACCGGCCAGCGCGCGGTAGAAGCGGTTGAGGTCGGCGGTGGTGGTGACGAGGTTGCCGGGGCCCCAGAAGGCCGTGGGGCTGAAGTCGGCGTAGTCGGTCGGGGCGCCCTCGCCGGGGAACTGTTCGTAGCCGTGCAGATGGGGCCCGGACAGCCGCTCGGAGGTGGGCATCGAGGTGCCGGTGAGGTGGAGCGGGCGGATGATGCGCCGGGTGACGGCCTGGTCGAGGGTGGTGCCGGTGCGCTTCTCGATCAGCATGCCGAGGATGACGTAATTGGTGTTGGAATAGGCCCACTTGCCCGCCTCGCCGGGCTCGAACGTGCGCGGCTCCTTCAGCGCCATGTCCACCAGCTCTCGGGGCGTGTGGTGGGAGTGCTGGAGGGTGCGCAGGGGGTCGGGCTCCCGCCGGAGCACGTCGGTGTAGTTGGCGATGCCGCTGGTGTGGCCGAGCAGCTGCCGCACGGTGACGGGCGCGCCCTTCGCGGTGTCCGGGACCAGGCCGGGGAGGTGGCGCCCGATGGGGTCGTCCAGCTTGACCTTGCCCTCGTCGACGAGCTGGAGGACGACGGTGGCGACGAAGCTCTTGGTCACGCTCCCGGCCCGGAACCGGTCGCCGGGCTGGGCCCGCCGCCCGTCCGCGAGGTCGGCGACGCCGCTGCCGCCGCGCCAGACGCCGCCGGCGTCCCGTACCTCGGCTATCGCGCCGGGCACGCCCTCGGCGACGACCGCGTCGAGCGCGTGCTGGAGGGCGGCGCGGTCGGCGCCGCGGGCGGCGGGTGCGGCGGCGTAGGCAGGTGCGGCGGCGGGCGCGAGGGCCGCGGCGGCGAGCACTACGGAAACGACGGCGGTTCTGCGGCGCATGATCGGGGTGCCTCTCGATGGCGGCGGCTGATGCTCCGTCAACCTATGCGGCGGTTGCGCCCTCCACGCTCATGACCAGGAAGGATTCCCGGCCGGCCGCCCCTTGGGGTGCACCCTTAGGCGCACCCTGAGGAGCCCCCCCCTGAGGAGCCCCCTGAGGTCAGACCTCCCGCACGCCGCCCCGCCAGACCGCCGACACCAGCGGGACGCCGGGCCGGTAGGCGAGGTGCACGTGCGAAGGAGCGTCGAGGAGGGCGAGGTCGGCGCGGGCGCCGGGGGTGACGCGGCCGATGTCGGTGCGGCGCAGGGCGGCCGCGCCGCCCGCCGTCGCCGCCCAGACGGCCTCGTCGGGGGTCATCCCCATGTCGCGCACGGCGAGGGCGATGCAGAAGGGCACCGAACTCGTGTAGGACGAGCCGGGGTTGCAGTCAGTGGAGAGCGCGACGGTGGCGCCCGCGTCGAGCAGTCGGCGCGCGTCGGGCCAGGGGGCGCGTGTGGAGAACTCCGCGCCGGGCAGCAGCGTGGCCACCGTGCTGCCGTTCGCGAGCGCGTCGACGTCCGCGTCGGTGAGGTGGGTGCAGTGGTCGGCGGAGGCCGCGCCCAGCTCGACGGCCAGCTGCACGCCGGGTCCGTAGGAGAGCTGGTTGGCGTGGACGCGGGGGATCAGGCCGCGCGCCGCCCCGGCGGTGAGGATCGTACGCGCCTGGTCGCCGTCGAAGGCGCCCTTCTCGCAGAAGACGTCGACCCAACGGGCGTGCGGCGCGCAGGCGTCGAGCATCGCGCCGGTGACGAGGCCGACGTACGCGGCGGGGTCGTCGGCGTAGTCGGGGGAGACGATGTGCGCGCCGAGGTAGGTGACCTCGTCGGTGTGGGCGGCGGCGATCCGCAGGGCGCGGGCCTCGTCCTCGACGGTGAGGCCGTAGCCGGACTTGGTCTCCAGGGTCGTGGTGCCCTGGCGCAGCGCCTCGCGTATGTGGCGCAGGAGGTTGGCCTCCAGCGCCTCGTCGGTGGCGGCGCGGGTGGCGGCGACGGTGGTGCGGATGCCGCCCGCGCTGTAACTCTGCCCGGACATGCGCGCGTTGAACTCGGCGGTGCGGTCGCCCGCGAAGACCAGGTGGGAGTGGGAGTCGACGAAGCCGGGGAGCGCGGCCCGGCCCTCGGCGTCGACGTGATTGTCAGTGGCGGGTGCTTTGCTGGAAGCACCGACCCAGGCGATGCGGTCACCGTCGATGACGACGGCCGCGTCCTGGATCTGACCGAGGGGGCCTTCACCGAGGGAGGGGTCGTTGGTGACGAGATTGCTGATGCCGGTGATGACCGTGGTCGCCATGGGGGTGTGGCTCTCCTTCGGCTTCTGCTGGTTCGGTTCGTGGGCGGACGCGGGGGCCGGGCGGGGGGCCGGGCAGGGGCGGCGGGCCCCCGCCCGGGATGTCCCGGGGATCAGTCCCGCAGCGCCGCGATGGACTCCGCGAGCGCGCCCGGCACGTCGGGCACGAGCTGGTGGACCCCGTCGCGTACGACGTGGCGGCCGCCGACCACTGTGTCCCGCACATCCGCGCCGGTCGCCGCGAATACGGCCGTCTCGGCGCCCAGGTGCGGCGGCGGGCCCGCGGTGCGCACGGAGTCCAGCGCGATCGTGGTGAGGTCGGCGAGCGCGCCCTGCTCGATGCGGCCCGCCTCGTCCCAGCCGAGGGCCGCGTGGCCGTCGGCTGTGGCCGCGCGGAGCAACTGGGCCGCGGTCCAGTGGCCGCGGGTGTGGGAGTGCAGCCGCTCGTCGAGCTCCATCGCGCGCGCCTCTTCGAGGATGTCGATGACGGCGTGGCTGTCGCTGCCCAGCGACAGCGGGGAGCCCGCGCTCTGCAGCCGGTGTGCGGGGCCGATGCCGTCGGCCAGGTCCCGCTCGGTGGTGGGGCACATGCAGATGCCGGTGTGCGAGTGACCGAGGAGGCGGATGTCACCGGGGGTGAGGTGCGTGGCGTGGACGGCCGTGGTGCGCGGGCCGAGCACGCCGTGGTCCGACAGCAGCGCGGTGGGGGTGAAGCCGTGGGCCTCGACGCAGGCGTCGTTCTCGACGGTCTGCTCGGAGAGGTGGACGTGCAGCGGGGCGTCCCGCTCCTGCGCCCAGGCGGCGACGGTGCCCAGCTGGTCGACGGGCACGGCGCGTACGGAGTGGACGGCCGCGCCGATGCGGGTGTTGCCGTCGCCCTTGAGCGCGGCGGCGCGCGTGGCCCACTCCTCGGCGGTGCCGTCGCTGAAGCGGAGCTGGTGCTGATTGGGCTCCGCGCCGAAGCCGGAGGAGAGATAGCAGGTGTCGAGGAGGGTGATGCGGATGCCCGCCTCGGCGGCGGCCGCGATCAGTGCCTCGCCCATGGCGTTGGCGTTGGCGTAGCGCCCGCCGCCGGGGGCGTGGTGGAGATAGTGGAACTCCCCGACGGCCGTGATGCCGGCGAGGGCCATCTCGGCGTAGGTCGCCCGCGCGAGCGCGAAGTAGCTGTCGGGGGTGAGGCGGTCGGCGACGCCGTACATCACCTCGCGCCAGGTCCAGAAGTTGCCGGGCGCCCGCTCGGCGGCCTCCGCCGCGGCCTGCCCGCTGTGGGCCCGCGCGGGGGCGGCCGTGGCGTGGCCCGCCTGGACGACGCCGCGCAGGGCGCGGTGGAAGGCGTGGCTGTGGGCGTTCGCCAGGCCGGGGAGCGTGAGTCCGCGCAGGGTCACCGAGCCGGGCGGCGGGGCCGTGGCCCGGCGCACGGCGGAGATCCGGCCGTCGTCGCCGGTCTCCACGATCACGCCGGGTTCGACCCCGGTGTCGAGGAGGGCGTGCTCCGCCCAGTAGGTCTGCCTCGTCAGCGACACGCCAGGCCCTCCAGTACGTCGGCGAGTGCGGTCACCCCGGCCAGGCAGTCGTCCTCGGCCGCCGTTTCGGCGGGTGAGTGGGAGACACCCGTGGGGTTGCGTACGAACAGCATGGCGGTCGGGACGGCTCCGGAGAGGATTCCGGCGTCGTGTCCCGCGCCCGTGCCGAGGACGGGGAGCTCCGGGCGGCCTGCCTCGGCCAGGATCCGGCCGAGCTCGTCGCGCAGGGCGTGCTCGAATTCGACGACGGGGGTGAAGGACTCGCGGGTGACCGTCACGTCGATGCCGTCGCGCTCGCCGCGCTCCACGGCCGCCTTCTCGATCTCGGCGACGACCAGGTCGAGGGTGGCCTGGTCGGCGGCGCGGGAGTCGAGCCAGCCCCTGACCAGGGAGGGGATGGCGTTGACGCCGTTCGGCTCGACGCCGACCTTGCCGAAGGTGGCGAGGGCACCGGCGAGCCGGGCCTTCTTCCGGGCGGCGAGGACGGTGTTGGCGTAGGTGAGCATCGGGTCGCGGCGGTCCTCCAGGCGGGTGGTGCCCGCGTGGTTGGCCTCGCCGCGGAAGTCGAACCGCCAGCGGCCGTGCGGCCAGATGGCGGAGGCGATGCCCACGGGGTGAGGGGTGTCGGCGAGGGCCCGGCCCTGTTCGACGTGCAGCTCGACGAACGCGCCGATGCGGGCGAGCCGCTCGGGGTCGGCGCCGATGCCCTCCGGGTCGTATCCGGCGCGCTCCATGGCCTGCGGGAGGCTGATCCCGTCGGCGTCGCGGAGCGCGTGGGCCGCCTCGACGGTCAGCTGCCCGGCGGTCAGCCGCGAGCCCACGCAGGCGAGCCCGAAGCGGGCGCCTTCCTCGTCACCGAAGTTGACGATGGCGAGGGGCCGCGCTGGCCGGGCCCCGCGGGCGCGGAGCTCGTCGAGCGCGGCGAAGGACGACACGACGCCGAGGGGGCCGTCGAAGGCGCCTCCGTCGGGGACGGAGTCCAGGTGCGAGCCGGTGACTACGGCGTCGCCCGCGGTGGGGTCGCCGAGCCAGGCCCACTGGTTGCCGTTGCGGTCCCGCTCGTAGGTGAGGCCGCGGGTCTCGGCCTGGGCCTGGAACCACGTGCGGCAGTCTTTGTCGGCTTCCGTCCAGGCGTAGCGGCGGTAGCCGCCGGAGGCTGCGGCGCGGCCGATGGGGGCCAGGTCGCGCCACATCTCGTGGAAGGAGGGGGTGGTGGGCGGTGGGGTGGGGGTGGCGGGTGCGGCGGGTGCGTCTGCGGCGGGCTTTTTCCCCACCCCGCCCCTTCCCGAACCGGGGGTAGCCCCCGGGCCCCCGGCCGCGCTTCGCGGGGTGTCCTCAGCGGTGTCCTCAGCCGCCGGACGGGCTTGATTGCGCTCGGGCCGGTTTCCACGCGGGCCGTCCGCCGTCGCGGGAGTCCGCGATTCGTCACCGGCCGCGGGCCGGTGGGGGCCGGTCGCGCAGTTCCCCGCGCCCCTTTCGGGGCGCGGCACATCCGAGTCGGTCATGCCTGGTCACCCTCGCGCATCGGGACGCGGACCCCGCGGTCCTGTGCCACCGACTCCGCGATGTCGTAGCCGGCGTCCACGTGCCGGATCACGCCCATGCCCGGGTCGTTCGTCAGGACGCGGCGGATCTTCTCGCCCGCCAGCGGCGTGCCGTCGGCGACCGTCACCTGGCCCGCATGGATCGAGCGGCCCATGCCGACGCCGCCGCCGTGGTGGAGGGAGACCCAGGACGCGCCGGAGGCCACGTTGACCATGGCGTTCAGCAGCGGCCAGTCCGCGATCGCGTCGGAGCCGTCGAGCATGGCCTCGGTCTCGCGGTAGGGCGAGGCCACCGAGCCGCAGTCGAGGTGGTCGCGGCCGATGACGATGGGCGCGGACAGCTCGCCCGAGGCCACCATGTCGTTGAAGCGCTCGCCCGCGCGGTCCCGCTCGCCGTAGCCGAGCCAGCAGATGCGGGCCGGGAGGCCCTGGAAGTGGACGCGCTCCTGCGCCATCTTGATCCAGCGCGCGAGGGACTCGTTCTCGGGGAAGAGGTCGAGGATCGCCTTGTCGGTCGCGTGGATGTCCTTGGGGTCGCCGGACAGCGCCGCCCACCGGAAGGGGCCCTTGCCCTCGCAGAACAGCGGCCGGATGTACGCGGGCACGAAGCCGGGGAACGCGAAGGCCCGGTCGTAGCCCGCGAGCTGCGCCTCGCCGCGGATGGAGTTGCCGTAGTCGAAGACCTCGGCCCCGGCGTCCATGAAGCCGACCATGGCCTCGACGTGCCGGGCCATCGACTCGCGGGCCCGCTGGGTGAAGTCGGCGGGCTTCTCGGCGGCGTACGAGGCCATCTCGTCGAAGTCCACGCCGACCGGCAGATACGCGAGCGGGTCGTGGGCGGAGGTCTGGTCCGTGACGATGTCGATGGGGGCGTCCATGGCGAGCAGCTGCGGTACGAGCTCCGCCGCGTTGCCCAGGACGCCGATCGACAGCGGGCGGCGCGCGTCGCGTGCCTCGACCGCGAGCTGGAGGGCGTGGTCGAGGGAGTCGGCCTTGACGTCGAGGTAGCGGTGCTCGATGCGGCGCTCGATGGCGCGCGGGTCGCAGTCGATACAGAGGGCGACGCCGTCGTTCATCGTGACGGCCAGCGGCTGGGCGCCGCCCATGCCGCCGAGCCCTGCGGTCAGCGTGATCGTCCCGGCGAGCGTGCCGTTGAACTTCTTGGCGGCGACGGCGGCGAACGTCTCGTACGTGCCCTGGAGGATGCCCTGGGTGCCGATGTAGATCCACGAACCGGCCGTCATCTGGCCGTACATGGTGAGGCCGAGGGCCTCCAGGCGCCGGAACTCCTCCCAGTTCGCCCAGTCGCCCACGAGGTTGGAGTTGGCGATCAGGACGCGCGGGGCCCACTCGTGCGTCTGCATCACGCCGACCGGGCGGCCGGACTGGACGAGCATCGTCTCGTCCTGCTTCAGCGTCTCCAGCGTGCGGACCATGGCGTCGAAGGAGCGCCAGTCGCGGGCCGCCTTGCCGGTGCCGCCGTAGACGACCAGCTTGTCCGGGTGCTCGGCGACCTCGGGGTCGAGGTTGTTCTGAAGCATGCGGAGGGCGGCTTCCTGCTGCCACCCCAGGGTGCTCAGCTGCGTGCCGCGCGGCGCTCGGACGGGTCGCGGTCCGGACATGGGCCCTGCCTCCCTGGCGGCGCTCCGTGGGGCGCCGGTGATCTAGCCGGTGATCTGAAGAGAACCTTGAATAGAACGCTTCACATCTTGTGACAGTGAATACCACCAGTCAACAGGTGGGCCCGCCGGAAACGGAAGTGGCCGCTGCCGGTATTCGCCGCGCGACTTCGGGGCAATCAGTACGGAGCCACCGAAAGGGAGCCCCATGACCTCCAGAGACCAGGCCGTGCGCGCAGCCGTCGCCCAGGGCGTCGTCGGCCCCCGCGAGCCGCTCGCCGGCCTCCTCGACGTACAGGGCATCCGCGACGCCGCCACCGCCCTGCACGCCGCCTTCCCCACCACCGCCCTGCACACCTTCGCCGTCAAGGCCGCGCCCTTGGTGCCCGTGCTCCACCTGCTCGCCGGGCAGCGCGTCGGCTGCGAGGTCGCCAGCTCCGGCGAGCTCGCCCTCGCGCGCACGGCCGGGGTGCCCCCGGACCGCATCGTCCTGGACTCCCCCGCCAAGACGACGGAGGAACTGCGCGAGGCGCTCGCCCACGGCATCGCGGTCAACGCCGACAACCGGCAGGAGCTGGCCCGCCTGGACCGGCTCACGGCCGGGGCCCCCACAGCCTCGTCCCTCGGGATCCGGGTCAACCCGCAGCTCGGCACCGGCAGCATCGCCGCCCTGAGCACGGCCACGGAGACCTCGAAGTTCGGGGTGGCCCTGCGGGACGAGGGGGCACGGGAGTGGCTGGTGCGGGCCTTCGTGGAGCGGCCGTGGCTGACCCGGCTGCACGCGCACGTCGGCTCGCAGGGCTGCCCGCCCCCGCTGATGGCCGAGGGCGTACGGGACACGTACGAGCTGGCCGAGGAGATCAACCGCGCGGTGGGCCGGCCGCAGGTGCGGACGCTGGACATCGGCGGCGGCCTGCCCGTGAACTTCGCGTCGGACGAGGTGACGCCGACGTTCGAGGAGTACGCGCGGCTGCTGTCCGCCACCGTGCCGGGCCTGTTCGACGGCCGCTACGGCGTGGTGACCGAGTTCGGCCGGTCGCTGCTCGCGAAGAGCGGCATGGTGCTGGCCCGCGTGGAGTACACCAAGTCGGCGGGCGGCCGCCGGATCGCCGTGACGCACGCGGGCGCGCAGGTGGCCACCCGTACGGTCTTCGCGCCGGAGTCCTGGCCGCTGCGGGTGGTGGCATACGACGCGCAGGGGTGGCCCAAGCAGGGCCGTCCCGTGCCGCAGACCCTCGCCGGACCGTGCTGCTTCGCGGGCGACCTGATCGCCGTGGACCGGCCGCTGCCACCGCTGGAGCCGGGCGACCACGTGGCGCTGCTGGACACCGGCGCGTACTACTTCTCGAACCACTTCGCGTACAACTCGCTCCCCCGGCCGGGGGTTTACGGCTACGCGTCGGCAGAAGGCCGGACGCGATTCGCCACCGTGCGTGCCCCGCAGAGCATGGCGGAGCTGGTCGCCGAGAGCGGCGCCGCCCACGCCACGGAACTCAGCGCGCTGCGCTGACCGCCGCACCGCGCGCGGCACGGCGAGGTCCGCGGCGACGGGCGCCGCCGGGGAGCGCGTCGCCCGCGGCGAGCCCGGTGGTGAGGTAGCCGGGCACGGCCTTGGCGGTGGGAGCCGAACGCGCCCACTCCGCGCGCACCCAGAACAGCGTCTCGGCGTCCCGCTCCAGCCCGCCGATCCACAGCGCCTTCGCCCACAGGCCCGCACCCGCACCGGCGAGCGCGAGGCCGCCCGCGGCGGGCACCGCGAAGGACGAGCCGACGGCCGCGAGGAAGGCGACCAGCAGCCACCAGCGGCGTGCGCGCCGCCAGTTGCGCATGGTCACGCGGCGGTCCTGGAGGAAGACCGCCTTGCCCGCGCGGGACGCGCCGCGCGCCAGCTCTCTGTAACGGCCGCGCCGGGCGAGAAAGACCGCGCCGCCCACGACCAGGAAGAGAGCCACCCCCGCGAGCAGCCCGATCCGCCGCCCGGTGACCCCCGGGACGAGCGCGCCGACGGCCGCGCTCAGCAGCCCTGGCCACCACAGCCAGGCGGCGGGTGCTCTGACGATCACTGCTACTCGGGCCAGTGCGTGTGAGCCGCGCCCCATGGTTTGTTTCCTCCCTTTTGCGTGGGTTTCGGGTGGGTGTTGCCTGCGGCAGGCTAGCGAATGTTTCTGAGCGGGGGCTGAGAATGGGGGGCGGTGGGGTGGCGCCTGCGGCGGGCTTTTCCCCTACCCGCCCCTTCCCGAAACTGGGGCTCCGCCCCAGACCCCGAAGCACGCTTCGCGCGCTGTCCTCAATCGCCGGACGGGCTGGATTTGGCTGATGTGGGTGCGCCATTCTTTTCAGCCCGTCCGGCGTTTGAGGACGCGGCCGCAGGCCGCTCCCGCCGCAGGCGGCAACCCCACCGCCCTCATACCCCGGTATCACCCCACCCTTGCCCCCACCGTATGACGACACCGCCCCCACCCCCCGCCTAAATTCACCGCATCCGGCGAGCAGAAAGGGGCCCCGAAATGCCCGCACAAGAGCAACGACTGAAGAGGCGAGCCCTCCTCGCCGCCGGAGCGCTCGCGCTGACCGGGCTGCTGAGCGCGCTCACGCCCGTATCGCACGCGCACGCGCAGCAAAGGGCACAACTACCCGCCCCCACCGGCCCGTACGCCGTCGGCACGACAACCCGGCATCTGGTGGACACCGGCCGCAAGGACCCGTGGAAGGGAGGCGACCGGGAGCTGATGGTCAGCCTGTTCTATCCGGCGGACCCGGGCGCGCAGGAAGTCGCGCCGCAGATGGACCGGCCCTCCGCCGCGCACTTCGGGTCCGGGCGCGGTGCCGCCGTCTTCAACTACGGCGTGAAGGCCGGCGCCGCCGACTGGGCGGGCACGCGTACGCACGCGCGCGTGGACGTGCCCGTGGCGCGCGGGAGCCGGGGGCTGCCGGTGGTGCTGTACTCGTCCGGCCTGGGCGACCCGCGCACCTGGAACACCGGGCTCGTGGAGGAGCTGGCCTCGCGCGGGTACGTGGTCGTCACCGTCGACCACACCTACGACTCCTCCGAGGTGCGCCTGCCCGGCGGCCGGCTGGCCGGGTCCGTGCTGCCCTCCCTCGCCGGCGCGCCGGTGGAGAAGGTCGACGAGACGCTGCGGACGGCGATGGGGGCCCGGGTGGGCGACAGCCGGTTCGTCCTGGACACGCTGGACGACGCGAAGTGGCGAGCGGGTCTGCCGCGTGGCCTGGGGCGCTCGATGGACGTGGGTCGGGTGGGGATGGCCGGGCAGTCCGCGGGCGGGTTCACCGCGGCCCAGACGATGCACGACGACCGCCGGGTGAAGGCGGGCATCAACATGGACGGGCAGATGGACTTCCCGCTGCCGGACGCCTCCGGCCAGACGCTGAGTCCGGCCGCGCGCGAGGGCGTCGACCGGCCGTTCCTCCTGCTGGGCTCGGACGGTGCGGGAGCGGCGGACAACAGGCCGTCGTGGGACGCGTTCCGACAGCACACACGCGGCTGGCAGGCGGAGTGGAAGATGACGGGCGCGGAGCACGGCACGTACACCGACGCGCCCTCCCTGCTGCCCGCGTTCGCCGAGCAGGGCGCGCTGACGGCGGAGCAGCTGGGCAAGGACATCGGTTCCGTGCCGCCGGGGCGGGCGGTGGCGGCGGAACGCGCGTACGTGGTGTCGTTCTTCGACCGGTTCCTCAAGGGCCACGACGACCACCTCCTGGACGGCCCGTCGGCCCGCTTCCCGGAGATGGCACCCAAGGGCTGAGCCAGGCCTACTCCACGAACAGCCCCCGCGCCGCCGCCTTCGCGTCGAACTCCTCCAGCCGCGCCTGCGCGTCCGGCAGCGCGTCGCACATGGACTCCAGGAGCACTCGTCCCAGGAGCATCGGCGCACACGCGGTGTCGAAGGCGAGGCCGGTGCCGACGGCGGCCGGCAGGAGGAGGTCGCTGTGGCGGGCGACGGGGGCGAAGGTGGAGTCCGCGACGGTGACGACCGTCAGGCCCTCGCCACGCGCGTATTCCAGCGCCTCGACGACCTCGCGCGGGTGGCGGGGCAGCGCGAAGCACAGCAGGGTGCTCGCCCCGGCGCGCACGGCCGCGTCGATGCGGTCGGCGAGCAGCGTGCCGCCCTCGTCCAGGAGCCGCACGTCGGGGTGGACCTTGCGCGCGAAGTAGGCGAACCCGGCGGCCTGCGCGGTGGCGGCGCGCAGCCCGAGCACGGGCAGCGGCCGGGACCGGGCGAGCAACCGCCCGGCGCGGGTGACGGGTTCGGGGTCGGCGAGCAGCGAGGAGAGGTGGCGGAGGTTGTCGATCTCCGCCTGGACGGCCTGCTGGTATTCGTTGTACGAGCTGTCGCCGTCCGTCGCGGCGGCGGGGACGACGTCGCGCAGGTGCCGCCGAAGCGCGGGGTAGCCGTCGAAGCCGAGGGCGACCGCGAAGCGGGTCACGGAGGGCTGGCTGACGCCGGCGAGCTCGGCGAGCTCGACGCTGGAGAGGAAGGGCGCGTCGGCGGAGCGCCGCACCATGCAGTGGGCGATGCGCCGCTGGGTGGGGGTCAGCCGGTGGCCCTCGAAAAGCTTCTGCAGCCGGGCGGTGGCTTCGGGTTCGCCTCCGTTGTCGCTCATCGGGCCCTCCATCGGTCGTCGGCTGTGCGCGGTCCCGGACCACCTCGGCCATTCACCGATCCCGGGCTCTGCATGGAATTATGCAGGGCCCGGGGCGGCCGTGCGGCTCACACGGGTGGAAGCAGCTTCTTCTGCGGCTTGCCCATGGCGTTGCGGGGCAGCGCCTCCAGGAAGCGGACGCGACGGGGCCGCTTGTGGACGGAGAGGTGTCCGGCCACGAAGTCGATCAGTGCCTGCTCGCTCACGCCGTCGGCCACTACGTAGGCGACGATCTCCTGGCCGAGGTCGTCGTGCGGGACGCCCACGACGGCGGCCTCGCTCACGGCCGGGTGGTCGAGCAGGGCGTTCTCGACCTCGCCCGCGCCGACGCGGTAACCGCCGGACTTGATGAGGTCGGTGGAGGCGCGGCCCACGATGCGGTGCATGCCGTCGGGCTCGACGGTGGCGATGTCGCCCGTACGGAACCAGCCGTCCTCCGTGTGCGCCGCCGCGGTCGCCTCCGGGCGGCCCAGGTAGCCGGTGAAGAGGGTCGGCCCGCACAGCTCCAGCTCGCCGATGCCGTTCTCGGTCCGCGCGAGCCGCGTCCGCACGCCCGGCAGCGGCAGGCCCACCGAGCCGGGGCGGCGCTCGCCGTCGGCGCGGGTCGAGAGGGTGATGAGGGTCTCGGTCATGCCGTAGCGCTCGACGGGCCGCTGCCCGGTGAGCTGCTCCAGGTCGCGGAAGACGGGCGCGGGGAGCGCCGCGCTGCCCGACACCAGCAGCCGCGCCTTGCCCAGCGCGCGGGCGGCCGCCGGGTCGCGCACGACGCGGGACCACACGGTCGGCACGCCGAAGTAGAGGCTGCCGCCCGCCGCCGCGTACGCCTCGGGGGTCGGCCGGCCTGTGTGCACCAGGCGGCTGCCGGTGCGCAGCGCGCCCAGCACGCCGAGGACGAGGCCGTGCACGTGGAAGAGCGGCAGGCCGTGCACGAGGGTGTCCTCGGCGGTCCACTGCCAGGCGTCGGCCAGCCCGTCCAGGCCCGCGGCGACGGCGCCGCGCGGGATCTCCACGCCCTTGGGCGAGCCGGTGGTGCCGGAGGTGTAGAGGATCAGGGCGGTGGTGGCGGGGTCCGCCTCGGGGCCGGTCCAGTCGGCCCGTTCCCGTATGTCGACCGGGAGGTCTCCCCCGGCGCCCAGGACCAGCGCGGCGCCGGAGTCGCGCAGGATGTGGTCGCGCTCCGCGGGCCCGGCGTCCGGGGGCAGCGGCACCACGGGCACCCCGGCGAGCAGCGAGCCCACGACGGCCACCACGGTCTCCAGCGTGGCCTCCGCCTGTACGGCCACGCAGGGCGCGCCGGCGACGCGGGCGGCCACCGCCCGGGCGGCGCCCAGCAGTTCCTCCCGCGAGCAGGGGCGGCCGGCGACGGTGAGGGCGTCGGCGGAGTCGGTCCCTGTGGTGAGGGACGCGAGCAGGGGTACGGTCGGTCCGTGCACGTACTGCTCCTTCCACGGGGGCGGCGGCCGGGGCCTCCCCCACTGCGGATACGGGTGCTAGCCCCAGCGACGCGGGGCGGGCTCCGACCGTATCGTCACTGCCATGACGGCCCATGACCCCGACCTCAAGCCCGAGCTGCGCAAGGAACTCGACGCGACGCTCCAGACCCGCAAGGAGCTGGGTCCGGAGTACGAGCCCGAGCTGGTCGAGAGCTTCCTGGAGAAGGTCGACCACAAGCTCGACGAGGCGATCGACCGGCGGGTGCGCAGGCACCTCGCCGAGGCGCAGATGAGCGCCGCCCGCGGCACCCGCCCCGGCGCGGGCGGGCCGGGCGGCGGCAACTTCGGCGAGCGCTTCGGCTTCGCCGCGATCTCCCTGGTGCTGGCGATCCCGCTGTCGGCCATCGCCGTGGTGAACGCGCACCTGGCGGGCCTGGTGGTGTGCTGGGCGGGCATCGTGGGCGTCAACGCCCTCAATTCCTCGGGGGTGTTCCCCTGGCCGGGGCGGCGCAAGCCGGACTCCGACTGGAAGTAGCGGGAGTTCACGGGCGGTGCGCCGCGGGCGGTGACAGAGCCGCGCCCTGGTGACGGGCGGACACAGAACGCGGCCCCGCTTCCGGCGGGAAGCGCGGGGGCCGCCGCACCCCGGCCGTGGCCGGGGTCGGGACGACGGCGGTCCCCGCGAGGACACGGGCCCCGGCCTGGGCCGGTCCTCCGCGTCCGGACGGCCGTGGAGTCCGGGAGCCGCTCCGGAAGTCCTGCCGCCGCTTCGGGGTGCCGGCCCGGGAGCGCGCTCCCTGCCGACACCCCTCAATATGCCGGACCGTTGTTAAGCCCGTGCTGCGGGCGCGTGACGCATACGTACCTTTTACGGCTCGGGTGCGCCTCTTGCCGTTCACCTGACGCCGGCGGCCTTACTTGGCCGCGGTGCCGTTCGCGTCCTCGGCGAGGAAGGCGAGCAGGTCCTGACGGCTCACCACGCCCTTCGGCTTGCCCTCGACCAGCACGACCGCCGCGTCCGCGCTGCCGAGCACGGCCATCAGGCCCGCGACCGGCTCACCGGAGCCGACCTGCGGCAGCGGGGCGCACATGTGCTTCTCCAGCGGGTCGGAGAGCGAGGCGCGCTTGGCGAACAGCGCGTCCAGCAGCTCCCGCTCCACGACCGAGCCGACGACCTCGGCGGCCATCACATCGGGGTGCCCCGCGCCCGGCTTGACGATGGGCATCTGCGAGACGCCGTACTCGCGGAGCACCTCGATGGCCTCGCCGACGGTCTCCTCGGGGTGCATGTGCACCAGCGAGGGGAGCTCGCCGTCCTTGCGCTTGAGGACGTCGGCGACGCGGGCGGTCGCGCCGCCCTCGTCCAGGAAGCCGTAGTTGGCCATCCACTCGTCGTTGAAGATCTTGCTGAGGTAACCGCGGCCGCTGTCGGGCAGCAGCACGACGACGACGTCGTCCGGGCCGAGCCGCTCGGCGACGCGCAGCGCGGAGACGACGGCCATGCCGCAGGACCCGCCGACCAGCAGGCCCTCCTCCTTGGCGAGGCGGCGCGTCATCTGGAAGGCGTCCTTGTCGGAGACCGGGACGATCTCGTCCGCGACGCCCTGGTCGTAGGCGGTCGGCCAGAAGTCCTCGCCGACGCCCTCGATCAGATACGGCCGGCCCGAGCCGCCGCTGTAGACCGAGCCCTCCGGGTCGGAGCCGATGACCTTGACCTTGCCGCCGCTGGCCTCCTTCAGATAACGGCCGGTGCCGCTGATGGTGCCACCGGTGCCGACGCCCGTGACGAAGTGGGTGATCTTCCCCTCCGTCTGCTCCCAGATCTCCGGACCGGTGGTCTCGTAGTGGGAACGCGGGTTGTTGGGGTTGCTGTACTGGTCGGGCTTCCAGGCGTTGGGCGTCTCACGGACGAGGCGGTCGGAGACGTTGTAGTACGAGTCGGGGTGCTCGGGATCGACGGCGGTCGGGCAGACCACGACCTCGGCACCGTAGGCGCGGAGCACATTGATCTTGTCCATGGACACCTTGTCCGGGCAGACGAAGATGCACTTGTAGCCCTTCTGCTGGGCCACCATCGCCAGCCCCACGCCCGTGTTGCCGGACGTCGGCTCCACGATCGTGCCGCCCGGCTTGAGCTCCCCGGACTTCTCCGCGGCTTCGATCATCCGCACGGCGATGCGGTCCTTCACCGAACCGCCGGGGTTGAGGTACTCGACCTTGGCAAGGACGGTGGCCTGAATGCCTTCGGTCACGTTGTTGAGCTTCACCAGCGGGGTATTGCCAATGAGCTCAATCATCGAATCGTGATACTGCACGGTGATCTCCGCGGTCGGGGGCACTAGCGGCTGTCGCGTGCCCGTGTCTCCAGCCTATGCGCGTCCGCGCTTGGCGGGTGGGGTGCGGGTGATCTTCCGGGTTGCCGTCCGTGCCGCCTGCGGCGGGGGCGGCGCCCTGCGGGCGCGTGGGCTGGATGGTGCGGGTCCGTGGCGCCTGCGGCGGGCGGCCTCAAACGCCGGCCGGGCTGGATTCGCGGACCGTAGTCCGTAGCCTGCGACGCCGCACGAGCTGGATGGTGCGGGTCCGTCGCGCCTGCGGCGGGCGGCCTCAAACGCCGGCCGGGCTGATTTTGCGGACCGTAGTCCGTAGCCTGCGACGCCGCACGAGCTGGATTGCACGGACCGTGGCTCGTAACCGGCGGCGCCGACCAGGCTGGATGTACGGACCGCAGTCCGCAATCCCTGCGGCCCGCAGGCTACGGACTACGGTCCGTGCAATCCAGCCCGTCCGGCGTTTGAGGACACCGCGCGAAGCGCGGTCAGGGGGTCTGGGGCGAAGCCCCGCACGCGGCGGAGCCGTACATCAGACGCCGCCGGGAAGGGGCGGGGCAGGGGAACAAAGCGCCGCAGGCGAAGCCCCGCACGCGGCGGAGCCGCACATCAGACGCAGCCGGGAAGGGGCGGGGCAGGGGAAAAAGGCCCGCCGCAGGCGTACCCGTTTCGGGGAGGGGCGGGGCTGGGGAAAGAACCAGCAGCAGGAGGTGAAGCAGACCATGTCCATGTCGAGAGCGCGCGCAGCCCGCCGCATCGCCGCCGCGGCAGCGTACGGCGGCGGCGGCATCGGCCTGCTCGGCGCCACCGCGTTCGGCGTGCTGCTCACCGAGGCCCGGCTGGCCCGGCGGATCGTCGGCGGCCTGCACGAGGCACCCCCGCACGCGGACGGCCGCTACGGCTCGGCCTTCGTCCACCGGCTCGGCCGCGAGCCGCTGCTGCTCGGCGTCCTCGGCGACTCCACCGCCGCGGGCCAGGGCGTGCACCGGCCCCGCCAGACCCCCGGCGCCCTGCTGGCATCGGGGCTCGCCGCCGTCGCCGAGCGGCCGGTGGAGCTGCGCAACGTCGCGCTGTCCGGCGCCCAGTCGCACGACCTGGACCGGCAGGTGACCCTCCTCGTCGAGGACGGCGTCCGCGCCCCCGACGTATGCGTGATCATGATCGGCGCCAACGACGTCACCCACGGCATGCCCGCCGCCCGCTCCGTACGCCTGCTCTCCGACGCCGTCCGCCGGCTGCGCGAGGCGGGCAGCGAGGTCGTGGTCGGCACCTGCCCGGACCTGGGCACGATCGAGCCGGTCTATCAGCCGCTGCGGTGGCTGGCCCGGCGGCAGAGCCGGCAGCTGGCGGCGGCCCAGACGATAGGAGTGCTGGAGGCCGGAGGCCGTACGGTCTCGCTGGGCGCGCTGCTGGGGCCGGAGTTCGAGCAGAACCCCCGGGAGCTGTTCGGTCCCGACAACTACCACCCCTCCGCCGAGGGGTACGCGACGGCGGCCATGGCCGTGCTCCCCACCCTCTGCGCGGCGCTCGGCCTCTGGCCCGAGGACGAGGAGCGCCCCGACGCGGCCCGCCGCGAGGGCATCCTGCCGGTCGCTCGCGCGGCGGCGGAGGCGGCGGCCGAGGGCGGCACGGAGGTCACGGCGGCGCGTGGCCGGTGGGCGCTCCTGAAACACCGCAAACGGCGTCGCCTCCCGTCTCACACGGAGGCGACTCCGCACCACATGTGGTCCCGCGTCCCGCGAGGCTAGCCGCCTGCGGCGGGCGGCCTCAAACGCCGGCCGGGCTTGGGTTGTGGGTGCCGGGGGTGGGGCCTCCGGGCTGAGGACCTGGAACGCGGTGCGGGCACCGTGAGACGCATTGGGTGCCGTGACGACGCACCGCGTTCCAGAACCCCACCCTCCGACCCCACCCCCTCCCGCCGGAGAGCAACATCAGGTTCCGGGGCACGCCATACTTTGCTTTTCGCCGGGTGCGCCATGCTTTTGCTTTTCAGCCCGTTGGGGGCACCTCTGGGGGCACCCCCGGACGGAGTCTGGGGGAGGTAGCTGGGGGAGTTTGAGGACGCGCCCGAAGGGCGCTCTCCGCCGCAGGCGGCAACGGACCTGAGGTTCGGGGTCTGGGGCAGCGCCCCAGTTTCGGGGGTCTGGGGGCTTGCCCCCAGTTTCGGGAAGGGGCGGGGTAGGGGAACAAAGCCCGCCGCAGGCGGCCACGGCGAGACAGCCGGGGGTCCGGGGCACGCAGCCCCCACGCGGCGGAGCCGCACATCAGATGCAGCCGGGAAGGGGCGGGGTAGGGGAAAGAGCCCGCCGCAGGCGCCAACCGACCCGCAGCCACCAAAGCAACCGCACGGAAAGCGTACGCTTGCAAAAGAGGTCCGCATCACAGTGAAGCCCCCGTGACCCCAGCCCTACGCGCGGGTAACTTCCATCAGAGTCCAGCCCCCTCACGCCCCCTGGAGCCGTGATGCCCGAAGCCGTGATCGTCTCAACCGCCCGTTCCCCGATCGGTCGCGCCTTCAAGGGCTCGCTGAAGGACATGCGGGCCGACGACCTGACCGCGACGATCATCGAGGCCGCCCTCGCGAAGGTCCCCGGGCTCGACCCGCGCGACATCGACGACCTGATGCTCGGCTGCGGCCTGCCCGGTGGCGAGCAGGGCCACAACCTCGGCCGGATCGTGGCCGTACAGATGGGCATGGACCACCTGCCCGGCTGCACGATCACCCGCTACTGCTCCTCCTCGCTCCAGACGTCGCGGATGGCGCTGCACGCGATCAAGGCCGGCGAGGGCGACGTCTTCATCTCGGCGGGCGTCGAGACGGTCTCGCGGAGCGTGAACGGCTCCTCCGACGGCATGCCGGGCAGCCACAACCCCTTCTTCGCCGAAGCCGAGGCGCGTACGGCCGCCCGCGCGGAGCAGGGCGGGGAGGGGTGGCACGACCCGCGCGAGGACGGCCTGGTGCCGGACGCGTACATCGCGATGGGCCAGACCGCGGAGAACCTCGCCCGCCTGAAGGGGATCACCCGGCAGGAGATGGACGAGTTCGGCGTCCGCTCGCAGAACCTCGCCGAGGAAGCCATCAAGCAGGGCTTCTGGGAGCGCGAGATCACCCCGGTCACCACCCCGGACGGCACGGTCGTGAGCAAGGACGACGGGCCGCGCGCGGGCGTGACGCTGGAGGGCGTGCAGGGCCTGAAGCCGTCCTTCCGTCCGGACGGCCTGATCACGCCCGGCAACTGCTGCCCGCTCAACGACGGCGCCGCCGCCCTGGTGATCATGTCCGACACCAAGGCGCGGGAGCTGGGCCTGACCCCGCTCGCCCGGATCGTCTCCACCGGCGTCTCCGCGCTCTCCCCCGAGATCATGGGCTACGGCCCGGTCGAGGCGAGCGAGCAGGCGCTGCGCCGGGCCGGGCTCGGCATCGGTGACATCGACCTGATCGAGATCAACGAGGCGTTCGCCGCCCAGGTCATCCCCTCCTACCGCGCGCTGGGCGCCGACCTGGACAAGGTCAACGTCAACGGCGGCGCGATCGCGGTCGGCCACCCCTTCGGCATGACCGGCGCGCGCATCACGGGCACGCTCATCAACTCGCTCCAGTGGCACGACAAGCAGTTCGGCCTGGAGACGATGTGCGTGGGCGGCGGGCAGGGCATGGCGATGGTCATCGAGCGACTGAGCTGAGCTGCCGCGGAGTCCGTATGTGAACGTGACCGAATCGCCCCCAGGATGTGATGTGCGTCGTGAGGGCGATTCGTTTCCCCAGGTCAGGGATGTTGAAGGCACAACGTCCAGGACCTAGGTCCCGTCCGTTTCATGACGTTTCGCACTGGGGCCGTACGGCGCGGAGCGTCAACCTGAGGTAGGAATCTGGGGGATCCATAGCAACCGGGAGTACGTCAGTGAGCGCCATGAACCTTGCCCTGCTGCTGGCCGCTGCCTCGGCGGCGGCCGTGGGAGCCGCCGCCCTGTACAGCACCCGCGGCCTCCGCCGGCAGATCAGCGCCCTGCGTGCCGACCTCGCGGCGGCCGCCGCGACGGAGCGGCGCGGCATCGCCCCGGTGCCCGCGGCGCGCACCGCGCCCGCGGCGGCGGAGATCTCCGAGATACGTGCGGCCGTCGCCGACGCGCTGGCCGAGGAGCGGGAGCGGGAGCTGGCCGAGGCCCGCGCGTTCTGGGCCGCGCAGGAGAGCCGGGACCTCAGCACCGCCGCCGACGCCCCGTCGCTGCTGGGCGGGCTGCCCGGATTCGGTGACGACCTGCTCGCCCCCGAGGGCCCGTACGGCGGCTGTCTGCCCCGGCAGGCGGACTTCGTCGGACTGGATCCGCTCGACGCGGCGGACGGGTCCGAGGCGGACGGGTCGCCGGAGCTGGCGGCCGCGCGCCGCCGCCACCCCTCGCACCCCGACTTCACGCCCATGCCGCTGGTGGGCGACCACGAGAGCACCGTCGAGCGGCTCGGCGAGCTCGCGGACGCCCGCGTCCCGCTCACCGACGTGCGCCCCGGCCCGCTCGGCACCCTCGACGTCTATGCCTTCGCCGACGGCACCACGCTCTGCATGACCCCCGGCCACCGCGAGACCGCCGAGCGCCTCGCGGACGCGCTGCACGCCGGGGACGCGCCCGTGCTGCTGGGCGGTTCCGGCGTGTCCGGCGCGTACACCCTGACGTTCGGCTGCGCGGCGGAGCGGATCTACGTCCTCGCGGACCGCGTCATCGCCTCGCTGTAGTCGCGGGCGGGGTCAGAGCCCGCAGCGCTGCGCCGCGGCCTCGATCAGTGCCATCGCCTCGGCGGCCCCGATCCCCTCGGGCAGCGGCTTCCCGTCGGTCGCGGTGAGCGCTTCGGCCAAATCGTGACCGGCGACGGCCACTTGGTCAGCCACCGCGAACATGCCCGCTTCCGGCATCTCCCTCGGCTCGCCGGCCTCCGGTTCCTCGATCCGCTGGGTCCACGCCGCCAACTCGCGAGCGAGTGCCAGCGCTTCCGCGGCGGCTCCCCTGCTCAGGCGGGACTGCGGCAGGGCACGCAGCCGGTCGGCGAAACCGTCCACGGCGGCCAGAAGAGGCGTCAGATCATCCACGCCGTGAGCCTATGCGCTGTGGACGGACTGTTGCCAACGTCTGAACACTCAGGCACGGTGGCAGGAAGGACCATCATCCGACGCGTCCGGAGGCGCCGATGTCCCACGTCTTCTCCGACGAAACCCACCGGAATCTGCTCTCCCGGATCCCGCACTGCACCGGCCGCGAAGTGGCCGACTGGCTGCGCACGGTCGACGAGGGCCCCTCTCTCCTCCGCTTCGAGGAGAAGGTCAGCTGGCTGCGGGGAGAGCACGAGCTCGCTTACGGCCACGCCAAAGCGATTGTCCATGAGTACGACCTCCGGCGGGCGGCACGAAAGCTGCGGTAGCGGACGTACGCGATCCCCCCGGCCAAACCACCGACACCACGGCGCGCAACGGGGCACCCACGGCGAAGGGCCCGGGATCCACCTGGCAGGTGGATCCCGGGCCCTTCGTCAGTCACAGCGGACCGGCCCCGTGGGGTCAGTCGTCGCCCTGGAGGATGGAGACCAGGCGCAGCATCTCCAGATAGATCCACACCAGCGACATGGTCAGGCCGAAGGCGGCCGTCCAGGAGGCGTCGCGGGGGGCGCCGTACTGCACGCCGTCCTCGATCTCCTTGAAGTTCATCGCCAGATAGGCCGCGCCGAGCAGCACGCCGATGACACCGACGCCGATGCCGAGCGCACCGCTGCGCAGGCCGAGGCCGTCACCGCCACCGAAGGCGGCGAACAGCAGATTGACCATCGTCAGCAGGAAGAAGCCGATGGCGGCGGCCGTCACCACGCGGTAGAAGCGGTTGTTGACCCGGATCAGGCCGGACTTGTAGGCGATCAGCGTGCCGACGGCGACCGCCAGCGTGCCGAGGACCGCCTGCACCGCGGCACCGTCCGCGTAGCTGTTGTACGCCTTGCTGACGACGCCGAGGAAGACACCCTCGAAGAGGGCGTAGCCCAGGATGAGCGCCGGGGAGGGCTTCGACTTGAACGTCTGGACGATGGCGAGCACCGCGGCGACGATGGCGGCGCCGAAGCCGATCATCGGCGACAGGTCGGTGGCCCAGCCGAAGGCGGCGCCGACGATCACCAGGCCCAGCGTCATGGCCGTGCGCATGACGACGTCGTCCATCGTCATGCGGCCCGGGCGCGCGGGGGCGCCCTGCCGGAGGTCCGGCCCGCCCTGCGCGTAGGGGTTGGTGGGCTGTGCGTAGGGGTTGCTCGCGTAGGGGTTTCCCTGGGCCGCGGTCCCGGCCTGCGGCCCGGCGGTGAAGCCCGCGTAGCCGTTGTTGTCGCGGAACCCTCGCGAGAAGACCGGGTTGCTGCTCCTCATCTCACTCCTCCATGGCCACCGTGCGCGGCCTTGCGAACCAGGGTAATGGGTAGGCAAAGGAATGAGCTCGTACCGGGGGACGATCTTTTCTCCCCTGCCACAGGAGGAGAACGAGAACCGGGGGCAGTCGGTTCCCTACGGAGAGTGGGCGCCATGAAGCAGAAGAGTGCCCGGAGCCGGACTTGAACCGGCACGGCCCGAAGGGCCAGCGAGGTTTAAGCTCGCCGTGTCTGCATTCCACCATCCGGGCAGGGCTCTCGGGCGTGCGGGCGGGTAGGCGCGCGAGCCTCTCTGTTACAAGGAGAGCAGGATGAGCCTAGCCCGGGAGCGCCCCCCAAACAGCGGAACGAGGACCCGAGGTTGTCTTATTTTATTGGCAACTGAGGGAGCATCAGCGCAAGAACCACGTCAAAGGCACATGCCACGGGCCGATACCCCCTGCTCCGTGCCCCGCCCCCGGCCGCGACCGGAATTGTCGCAATCTCGACGCCGTTCGGTCAGGGTTTCCGTCATACCCAAGGAGGAGGCGACCGCTTCCGGATACCTCCGTGGTCTGCCCCGGGAACGGGAGCTGGGGCTGATCCCCGGGGCCGATCCACGACGGACGATGGTGTAAGTCCCCCGCACCCCGTCCCGATCGGAGCGCTCCACCGTGCGACCCTCCAGCTCCCCCCTCGGCGTCCAGACCGCCGCCCGCCCCACCGCGGTGGCGGCCCACGCCACGGATCTCACCAAGGTCTACGGACACGGCGAGACCCAGGTGGTCGCGCTGGACTCCGTCTCCGTGGAATTCCGCCAGGCCGAATTCACCGCGATCATGGGCCCGTCCGGTTCCGGCAAGTCCACGCTGATGCACTGCATGGCCGGCCTGGACACCGTCTCCCGCGGCTCCGCCCGCATCGGTGACACCGAGCTCACGTCGCTGGGCGACAAGAAGCTCACCCGCCTCCGGCGCGACAAGATCGGCTTCATCTTCCAGGCGTTCAACCTGCTGCCGACGCTGACCGCCCTGGAGAACATCACGCTCCCCATGGACATCGCCGGCCGCAAGCCCGACCAGAAGTGGCTGGACATGGTCGTCGACACCGTCGGCCTCTCCGGGCGCCTGAAGCACCGGCCCAACCAGCTCTCCGGCGGCCAGCAGCAGCGCGTCGCCGTGGCCCGCGCGCTGGCCGGCAAGCCCGAGATCATGTTCGCCGACGAGCCGACCGGAAACCTCGACTCCCGCTCCGGCGCCGAGGTCCTGGGCTTCCTGCGCAACTCCGTCCGCGAGCTCGGCCAGACCGTCGTCATGGTCACCCACGACCCCGTCGCCGCCTCCTACGCCGACCGCGTCGTCTTCCTCGCGGACGGCCGCATCGTCGACGAGCTGTACGACCCGACCGCCGACACCGTCCTCGACCGCATGAAGCGCTTCGACGCCAAGGGCCGTACGAGCTGATCACGCAGCCCGCCCCGCCAGCTCACGCCAGCCCACTCCCCCAGGACTGACCGACCATGTTCCGTACCGCCTTGCGCAATGTGCTCGCGCACAAGGCCAGGCTGCTGATGACCGTACTCGCCGTGCTGCTCGGCGTGGCCTTCGTCTCCGGCACCCTGGTCTTCACCAACACCATCTCGGACGCCTTCCAGAAGAGCTCCCAGAAGGGCTTCGACCACGTCGACGTCGCGATCCAGCCCCACACGGCGGACAGCGACCAGGGCAGGCCGGGCGAGGCGCCCAAGCTCACCCAGCACCTGCTCGACCAGGCCGGCAAGGTGCCCGGCGCCGCCTCCGCGACCGGCACCGTCGGCGGCTTCGCCGCGGTGGCCGACAAGCACGGCAAGCTCGTCGGCGAGGGCTTCAACTCCGCCGGCGCCAACTACTACCCCGGCGCCGACGGCAAGGACTCCCGCTATCCGCTGAAGGACGGCCGCGCGCCGCGGAACGCGAACGAGCTCGTCCTCGACGCCAAGACCGCCGACCGCGGCGGCTACAAGGTCGGCGACACCGTCCGCCTCTCGGTCGACGGCCCGGTCCTGGAGAAGAAGCTCACCGGCGTCTTCACCACCGACGACGGCAACGTCTCAGCGGGCGGCAGCCTCGCCCTCTTCGACACCGCCACCGCGCAGAAGCTCTACGGCCGGCCCGGCGAGTTCAGCGAGATCGACGTCAAGGCCGCCCCCGGCACCTCGCAGGACGCCCTGAAGAGCGCCCTCGGCAAGGTCATGCCGAAGGACGCCGAGGCCACCACCGGCAAGGAGCTCGCCGACGAGCAGGCGAAGGTGATCGCCCAGGGCATGGACGGCATGAAGACCGGCATGCTGGCCTTCGCGGGCATCTCGCTCTTCGTCGGCATCTTCATCATCGCCAACACCTTCACCATGCTGGTCGCCCAGCGCACCAAGGAACTGGCCCTGATGCGCGCCGTCGGCGCCAGCCGCGGCCAGGTCACCCGCTCGGTGCTCACCGAGGCGTTCGTCGTCGGCGCGGTCGCGGCCGTCACCGGCCTGCTCGCGGGCATCGGCATCGGCGCCGGGCTGCGCTCCCTGATGAACGGCGCCGGGGCCACCGTCCCCGACGGCCCGCTCGTCGTCTCCCCCGGCACGGTCGTCACCTCCCTGGTCGTCGGCATCGTCGTGACCATGCTCGCCGCCTGGCTGCCCGGCCGCCGCGCCGCGAAGATCCCGCCGGTCGCCGCGATGAACAGCGTGCACGCCGTAGCCACCACCCGCTCCCTGGTCGTGCGCAACACCATCGGCGCGCTGCTGTCCGGCGCGGGCATCGCCGCGGTCCTCGCCTCCACCGGCATGAGCGACGGCAAGGGCGTCATGGGGCTCGGCGCGGGCCTGCTGCTCATCGGCGTCTTCGTGCTCACCCCGCTGCTGTCCCGCCCGATGATCGCGGCCGCGGCGCCCGTCCTGCGCCTCTTCGGGATCTCCGGCAAGCTCGCCCGGCAGAACGCGGTCCGCAACCCGCGCCGCACCGCCGCGACCGCCTCCGCGCTGATGATCGGCCTCACCCTGATCACGGGCCTGACGGTCATCGCGGGCAGCGTGCAGCAGGCCATCGACAAGATGGCCACCTCCGCCATCAAGGCCGACTACGTCGTCTCCATGGCGTCGCACACCCCGCTCTCCCCCGACGTCGCCAAGAAGCTCGCGACCGCTCCCGGCGTCACCGCCAGCAGCCCGCTGCGCATGTCCGCCTCCCGGATCGACGGCGACCGCGAGCAGCTGACCGGCGTCGACGGCAAGAGCATCAAGGAGCTCACCAAGCTCGACTTCACCGCCGGTTCCTTCGACGGCCTCACCGCCGGCAAGGCGGTCGTCGACGAGAGCACCGCCAAGTCCCACGGCTGGAAGCTCGGCTCGACGGTGAACGCCACCTTCGAGGACGGCAAGCAGGGCAAGCTCACCGTCTCGGGCGTCTACAAGGGCAACGAGCTGATGCGCGGCATCATGGTCGACGCCTCGACCCTCGCCCCGCACCAGAGCGTCGTCAATGACCAGCAGGTCATGGTCAAGACGAAGGCCGGCACGAGCGAGTCGGCCAAGGACTCCCTGCGCACGGCCCTCGGCGACAACCCGGCCATCCAGATCCAGGACAAGAAGGACATCTCCAACGAGATAGCCAAGGCCATCAGCCTGCTGCTGAACATGCTCTACGGGCTGCTCGCCATGGCCGTGATAGTCGCCGTCCTCGGCGTCGTCAACACCCTCGCGATGTCCGTCTTCGAGCGGTCGCAGGAGATCGGCATGCTGCGCGCCATCGGCCTGGACCGCAAGGGCATCAAGCGCATGGTGCGGCTGGAGTCGCTGATCATCTCGCTCTTCGGCGGAGTGCTCGGCGTCGGCCTCGGCGTGTTCTTCGGCTGGGCGGCCGGTGAACTCATCGGCAAGAGCCTCGGCACGTACGAGATGGTGCTGCCGTTTGGCCGGATGGCCGTCTTCCTGCTGATGGCCGCGCTGGTCGGCGTCCTGGCGGCGCTCTGGCCTGCGCGGCGGGCGGCTCGGCTGAACATGCTCTCCGCCATTAAGGCGGAGTAGGCAGTCGCGGGTGCGGGTGCGGGGCGGGGCCGGGGTTTCCTTTCCCCAGCCCCGCCCCTTCCCGTAACTGGGGCTCGTGCCCCAGACCCCCGGCTGCCGGTCCGTTGCCGCCTGCGGCGGAGAGCGCCCTGCTGGGGGTCCCCCCGGACGAAGTCTGGGGGAGCGTCCTCAAACGCCGGACGGGCTGATTGTGCGGACCGTAGTCCGTAACCTGCGAGCCGCAGGTTACGGGTACCGCCCGTGCAATTCAGCCCGTCCGGCGTACGTGTTGCTAACCCCGCCACTCCCGCGCCCGCAGCGGCATGCCCGACGCCCCCGACTCCGGTGTGCGGACGGCCAGGACCTGGTTCACCCCGATGCGGTTGCGTTCGAAGGAGAGGGCGGACGCCGCCATGTAGAGGCGCCAGACCCGTGCGCGGCCGGGGGACGTCAGGCGGGCCGCGTCGTCCCAGTGGGACTCCAGGTTCTTCACCCACTGACGCAGCGTCAGCGCGTAGTGCTCGCGGATCGCTTCCACGTCCCGGACCTCGAAGCCGGCTTCCTCCAGCTGCGCGACGGTCCGGCCCACCGGGGCCAGCTCGCCGTCCGGGAAGACGTAGCGGTCTATGAACTCGTCCGTCTCGTAGCCCTCTTCGTCCATCAGCGGGCGCCGCGCGATCTGGTGGTTGAGCAGGCGGCCGCCCGGCTTGAGGAGGGCGTGCACATCGGCGGCGTACTCCGCGTAGCGCACGGAACCGACGTGCTCGGCCATGCCGATGGAGGAGATGGCGTCGAAGGGGCCGTCGGAGATCTCGCGGTAGTCCTGCACCCGGATCTCGACGCGGTCCGCGAGCCCGGCCTCGGCGACGCGCTTGCGGCCGTACGCGGCCTGCTCCTCGGAGAGGGTGATGCCGACCGCGCTCACGCCGTACTCGCGGGCCGCGTGCAGCACCATCGAGCCCCAGCCGCAGCCGACGTCCAGCAGCCGCTGGCCGGGCTGGAGGTCGAGCTTGCGGCAGACCAGGTCGAGCTTGGCCCGCTGGGCGTCCTCGAGGGTGCCGTCCGGGCTCTCCCAGTAGGCGCAGGAGTAGACCATGGAGGGGCCGAGCACCTTCTCGTAGAAGGCGTTGCCCACGTCGTAGTGGTGGCTGATGGCCTCTTTGTCGCGGCGCAGGGTGTGCAGGCGGCCGCCGGTCCTCGGGGCCTCCTCGCGCGGCGGGCGGGGCGGGAGGCCGGGGCCGCCGAGCTTGGCCAGTGTGGCGGCCGCGGCCCGCAGGCGCGGGTCGCGCGCGGCGGCCAGCAGGGCGGCCGGGCCGCTCTTGCGGCCGCTGTCCTCGCCGCGCTCCCAGAGCGTGCCGGCGAGCAGGTCGAGCGCTTCGTAGAGATCGCCCTCGACGTCGATCTCACCCGCGACCCAGGCGCGGGCCAGGCCCAGCTCGCCGGGCTTCCAGAGCAGCCGGCGGAGGGCGCGGCGGTGGCGGATGACCAGGGTGGGCGTACCCGGAGGGCCGTACTCGCTGCGGTCCCAGGCGCGGATCCGGACGGGGAGCGGCGCTCCCAGTACGTCTTCCACGAGCGTGGTGAGCCGTCGAGCGGCGTCGGCCATGTCGCACACCTCCATGATGCAAGGTCAGGAGAAACGTTCAACTGACACCTAAACACCAAGAGCGAGCCCGGTAGTCCCGTTCCGTCAGATTAGATCGGCACTCTGTCACTGGATACGCCGAAGGGCGTCCACCCCACGGATTGGTGGACGCCCTTCGGCGTATTGACCGCGGCGCGCGCGGCGGTGACCTTGCGTCAGGAAGCCTTGGCCTTGGTGCTGTCGGCCGGAGCGTCCTTCTTCACCTGGGGAGCGGGCTTGGCGGCCTCGTAGAACTCCTCGCGGGGGTTCTCCATGGCGCCGAGCGAGACGACCTCACGCTTGAGGAACATGCCCAGGGTCCAGTCCGCGAAGACGCGGATCTTGCGGTTGAAGGTCGGCATGGCCATGCCGTGGTAGCCACGGTGCATGTACCAGGCGAGACGGCCCTTGAGCTTGATCTTCATCTTGCCCATGACGATCATCGCGACGCCCTTGTGGAGGCCGAGGCCCGCCACCGCACCCTTGTTGGCGTGCTCGTACGTCTTCTGCGGGAAGCCCCGCATGCCCGAGACCACGTTGTCGCCGAGGACCTTGGCCTGGCGCAGCGCGTGCTGGGCGTTCGGCGGGCACCAGGCGTTCTCGTTGCCCGCCTTGCGGCCGACCATGTCCGGGACCTGGGCGTTGTCGCCCGCGGCCCAGATGTAGTCGGTGCCCTGGACCTGGAGGGTCTCGGAGGTGTCGACGTGGCCGCGCGGACCGAGCGGCAGGCCGAAGCGGGCCAGCGCCGGGTTGGGCTTGACGCCCGCGGTCCACACGATCGTGTTGGAGTCGACCTCCAGGCCGTTCTTCAGCACGACGTGGCCGTCGACGCAGGAGTCCATCGAGGTGGAGAGGTGGATCTCCACGCCGCGGCTCTCGAGGTGCTGCTTGCCGTAGGCGCCGAGCTTCGGGCCGACCTCGGGCAGGATCTTGTCCGCGGCGTCGACCAGGACGAAGCGCATGTCCTCGCGCTTGACGTTCGGGTAATACTTCGCGGCGTCGCGGGCCATGTCCTCGACCTCGCCGACCGTCTCCGCGCCGGCGAAGCCGCCGCCGATGAAGACGAAGGTGAGCGCCTTGCGGCGGATCTCCTCGTCGGTGGTCGAGTCGGCCTTGTCGAGCTGCTCGAGGACGTGGTTGCGCAGGCCGATGGCCTCCTCGATGCCCTTCATCCCGATGCCGTTCTCGGCGAGGCCGGGGATCGGGAAGGTACGGGAGACGGCGCCGAGCGCGACGACCAGGTAGTCGAAGGGCAGCTCGTACGCCTCGCCGACGAGCGGCGCGATCGTGGCTACCTTGCGGTCCTGGTCGATGGTCGTGACGCGGCCGGTGAGGACCTCCGCCTTGGGGAGCACGCGTCGCAGCGGCACCACGACGTGGCGGGGGGAGATACTGCCGGCAGCTGCTTCGGGGAGGAAGGGCTGGTACGTCATGTACGAGCGCGGGTCGACGACCGTGACGGTCGCCTCGCCGTACCGCATCTTCTTAAGGATGCGGCGCGCCGCGTACAGGCCGACGTACCCACCGCCTACTACGAGGATCCGTGGACGCTCCGTGGTGCTCATGTTTCGAGTATCCAGCACTCCGGACGGGGGTGCTCGTGAGCCCCTTCACAAGGAGTGGGGAGGGGTCTGCTACACTCCGCCGCCCCCGTGACCCATGCCATAGCGCTCCGGGGGAACCACGGTGTAGACGCGCGCGTTGAACACCCCCGCTGAACTGGCCTTGCGGCTTCGGCGAGGGGTGGACCACTGCCCCGCGGCGGCCCGCATAAGCGTCTCTTTAACTCGACAGATACCAGCCGGTATCCGGCTGCCGAAGGTTTGGAACGACCCAAACGGGGCACTTCGGCGCTTCGGCTTGCCTGACGCCTTGTTTTTTCATGTGAAGGATTTCACGAACTTTCCTCCACGGTGGCTCCCGAAGGGGGTTCCACAGGGCTTCCGACGGCCCCGCAGGGGCTCTCAGGAGCCCCTGCGCGACCCTTCGGCGCTCTCCTCAGGCGACACTCCAGGCGATGCCGTCCAGGATGTCGTGCTCGCTCACCACGACCTCCTGGGCGCCCGCCCGCTCCATCACGCGGCGGAGCACCAGCGCGCCCGCCGCGATCACGTCGACGCGGCCCGGGTGCATCACCGGGATCGCCGCGCGCTGCTCGTGCGTCGAGGCCAGCAGCATGTCGCTGATCTCCTGGACCCGCTCCAGGGAGATCCGCGCGTGGTGGATCGCCGCCGAGTCGTACTCCGGCAGTCCCAGCGCGATGGCCGCGACCGTGGTGACCGAGCCGGCCAGGCCCACGAGGGTGTGCGCCTCGCGCAGCGGCACCTTCTCCTCCGCGAGGTCCAGCGCCGCGTCGATGTCGGCCCGCATCGCGTCGAGCCCGCCGGAGGACGGCGGGTCGGCGACCACGCCGTCCGCCGCGAGGTGACGCTCGGTCATGCGGACGCAGCCGATGTCCACGCTGCGCGCGGCCCGGACGTGGTCGTCGCCGACGACGAACTCCGTGGAACCGCCGCCGATGTCCACGACCAGATACGGCCTGTCCAGGTCCTCGCGGCCGACGAGCTCCTTGGTCGCGCCGGTGAAGGAGAACTCCGCCTCCTGGTCGCCGCTGATCACCTCGGGCTCCACGCCCAGGATCTCCACGATCCCGCGCACGAACTCCGCGCGGTTCTCCGCGTCGCGGGAGGCGGAGGTCGCCACGAAGCGGGTCCGCTCGGCCTTCAGTTCGCGGATCACCTCCGCGTACTCCCGGCAGGCGGCGAAGGTGCGCTCCAGCGCCTCCTGGGCCAGCCGGCCCGTGCGGTCCACGCCCTGGCCGAGCCGGACGATCCGCATCCGGCGGTCGAGCTCGGTGAGCTCGCCGGTCGCCGGGTCGAGGTCGGCGACGAGCAGCCGGATGGAGTTCGTGCCGCAGTCGACGGCGGCTACGCGGGTCACTTCTCCTCGCCCCCGCACGGGTTGACGCACGGGCCCTTGGCCCACCACTCGGGCAGCATGGCGATCGCCTCGTCGCCCAGCGGGTTGACGCCCGGGCCCGCGGCCAGCGAGTGACCCACCAGCACGTGCAGGCACTTGACGCGGTCCGGCATGCCGCCGGCGCTGGGGAAGCCCTCCAGGACCTCGATCGCGTCACGGCGCGTGATGTAGTCCTCGTGCGCCTTCTCGTACGCCGCGGCGAGCTCCGGGTCGGTCTTCAGACGCTCCGTCATCTCCTTCATGACGCCGTCCGCCTCCAGCGTGCCGATCGCGGAGGCCGCGCGCGGGCAGGTCAGATAGAAGAGCGTCGGGAAGGGCGTGCCGTCCTCCAGCCGCGGCTGGGTCTCGACGACGTCGGGGTTGCCGCACGGGCAGCGGTGGGCGATGGCGCGCAGCCCGCGCGGCGGGCGGCCCAGCTGCTCCTTGAACGCCGCGATGTCCGCGTCGGTGGGCTCGGTGGGCTCGGTCTTCGGAGGAGGGGTGTCCATGTGCTCGCTCGTGCTCGGTCTCGGTGGAGGTCTCGGTGAAGCTCGGGGGGGGAGCTGCGTGGCGGGGGGGGGCGCGGTCAGCGGCCGGTGTCCGGGGCGTCCGAGGCGTCGGCCTGGTCCACGCCGTCCCAGAGATTGCTGTACCACGGGCGGTCGGCGGCGCCTTGGTCCTTGGGCCGCCGGGCGGCGGCGCTGCCGTCGACCACGCTGTAGCCGGTCTCGCCGGGGCGGAGATAGTGCAGGTGCTCGCGGGCCTGCTGCTCGACATACGCCGGGTCCTCCAGGCGCGCCTTCTCGTCCAGCAGCCGCTGCACCTGCTTGCGGGCCTGCTCGGTGCGCTGCCGCTGGCCGGCGATGTCCGAGCGCTGGGTGACCCATTGGCGCATCGGATAGGCGAGGGCGACGACCAGGGAGCAGACGACGAGCGCGAGCAGCGCCGCGCGCCCGGTGAGCCTGCCGCGGCGGCGGGTCCGCGCGCGGTACACCCGGGCCCGCGGGCCCCGCACCAGCGCCTTGAGTCTGGCCGCGGTCGAGAACCGGTCGCCCGCCACTTCGCCTCCCCGTGGTCTCTCGACAGCCTCGCCTGCGAACGTACGTCCCCGGCCACGGTACGGGACCGTGGCCGGGGACGTGGTGAGGCTGTGGATATCGCCCGGGGGTTTCCGCCCCCCGGCGGGTGTCAGCCCTTGAAGCGCGGGAAGGCGCTGCGGCCGGCGTAGACCGCGGCGTCGTCGAGGATCTCCTCGATGCGCAGCAGCTGGTTGTACTTCGCGACGCGCTCGGAGCGGGCCGGGGCGCCGGTCTTGATCTGGCCGCAGTTGGTGGCGACGGCGAGGTCGGCGATGGTGACGTCCTCGGTCTCGCCGGAGCGGTGCGACATCATGCACTTGAAGCCGTTGCGCTGGGCCAGCTCGACGGCGTCGAGGGTCTCGGTCAGCGAGCCGATCTGGTTGACCTTGACCAGCAGGGCGTTGGCGGCGCCCTCCTCGATGCCGCGGCCGAGGCGCTCGGGGTTGGTGACGAACAGGTCGTCACCGACGATCTGCACCTTGTCGCCGAGGCGCTCGGTGAGGGTCTTCCAGCCGTCCCAGTCGTCCTCGAACAGCGGGTCCTCGATGGAGACCAGCGGGTACGCGGCGACGAGCTCGGCGTAGTAGTCCGTCATCTCGGAGGCCGAGCGGGACTTGCCCTCGAAGTTGTACGAGCCGTCCTTGTAGAACTCGGAGGCGGCGACGTCCAGGGCGAGCGCGATGTCCTGGCCGGGGGTGTAACCGGCCTGCTTGATGGCCTCGAGGATGAGGTCGAGGGCCTCGCGGTTGGAGCCCAGGTTCGGGGCGAAGCCGCCCTCGTCGCCGAGGCCGGTGGACAGGCCCTTGGCCTTCAGCACGGACTTGAGGGTGTGGTAGACCTCGGCGCCCCAGCGCAGGGCCTCGGAGAAGGACTCCGCGCCGATCGGGGCGATCATGAACTCCTGGATGTCCACGTTGGAGTCGGCGTGCGACCCACCGTTGAGGATGTTCATCATCGGAACGGGCAGCAGGTGCGCGTTCGGGCCGCCCAGGTAGCGGAACAGCGGCAGGTCGGAGGCCTCGGACGCGGCGTGCGCGACGGCGAGGGAGACGCCGAGGATGGCGTTGGCGCCGAGCGAGCCCTTGTTGTCGGTGGCGTCCAGGTCGAACATGGCCTGGTCGATCAGGCGCTGCTCGGTGGCGTCGTAGCCGACGAGCTCCGGGCCGATCTGCTCGATGACGGCCAGGACGGCCTTCTCGACGCCCTTGCCGAGGTAACGGTTCTTGTCACCGTCACGGAGCTCGATGGCCTCGAAGGCACCGGTCGAGGCACCGGACGGCACGGCGGCACGGCCCGTGGAGCCGTCGTCGAGGCCGACCTCGACCTCGACCGTGGGGTTGCCTCGCGAGTCGAGGATCTCGCGAGCTACGACGACGTCGATGGACGGCACGAGGGTCTCCTTCGTGTGTGTCTGGAGTTCTGCGAGCACGAGCCTAACGGGCGGCGGGGGGTCGCCCTGCCGTCGGGACGGCCCACGGGCCGAAAAATGCCACAAAGGCGCAGATGGCGGGGCGAATGGCGGCAATGTTCGCTGAGCGATGAAGTGGGCCGGGGTTGGGTGCGGGTTGCTTTGCGCCTGCGGCGGGCTTTTGTTCCCCTACCCGCCCCTTCCCGAAACCGGGGAGACCCCGGACCCCTACCCGGCTTCGCCGGGTGTCCTCAAGCGCCGGACGGGCTGGATGTGCGGTCCGTAGTCCGTTGCCTGCGACGCTGGATTGCGGGCCGCAGGTTACGAACCCACGCTCCGTGCAATCCAGCCCGTCCGGCGTTTGAGGACACCGCGCGTCAGCGCGGTCAGGGGTCTGGGGCGAAGCCCCAGTTTCGGGAAGGGGCGGGGTAGGGGAACAAAGCGCCGCAGGCGCAGTCAAGCCGCACCCGGGCACGGGTCCGGGGCGGAGCCGCGCATCAGATGCTGCGGGAAGGGGCGGGGCCGGGGAAACAAACGAACCCCGCTCCGGCGCGCTCGGGGTACGCGTCGGGGCGGGGCCGTGGGGCTGAGGCGTCAGCTCAGGTGCAGGTGCTGACCCGGGAAGATCAGGTCGGCGTTGTCGACGACGTCCTTGTTGAGGTCGTAGAGCTTCTCCCAGCCGCCCTTGACCTTGTTCGCATCGGCGATCTTGCCGAGCGTGTCGCCTTCCTTGACCTCGTACTCGCCGTCACCCTTCTTCACCGTCTTCGGGGCGGCGTGCTTCGGCGCGGTCTGCTTCGGGGCCGGGGCGGCCTCGGACTCGTCCTCGTCGGAGCTCTGCGCCTGCGGCGCGGCGTGCTTCGGGGTGGTCTTCTTCGGCGTGGCCTGGCGCTCGCTGCGGTCGGCGTGCGACTTCGTGGAGGTGCCGCGGTCGGCCTTCTCCGAGCCGGAGGTGTCCGCGCCGGCACCCGAACCACCGGGGGTCATGCCGGACACGGCGCAGCCCCAGGCGCCCGGGCCCTGCATGGCGAGGAGCTTCTCGGCGACGGCGATCTGCTGGGACTTGCTGGCGTGGTCGGCTCGGTCGGCGTAGCTCTGGCCGCCGGCGGCGTTCCAGGAGGACTGCGAGAACTGCAGGCCGCCGTAGTAGCCGTTGCCGGTGTTGATGGACCAGTTACCGCCGGACTCGCACTGGGCGACCTTGTCCCAGGTGGAGACGGAGGCGGCGTTCGCGGAGGTCGCGATCATCAGCGGGGCCGCGACCGCGGCGCCGGTGACACCGGCGAGCGTGACGATGCGGACGGCCTTGGACGGACGACGGTGCTTGCCCTTGGACATGAGTCGTTTCCTCACCGACGCCTACGAGGTGAGCTGTCGGGTTCGGGCTGTGAGTTCGCCCGGCCTCGTGTGCGAGCACACTCGGCTTCACCCCAAGCCGTTCCGGTCCTCGCGGACCGTTCCGGCGCCTACCTTGGTTCCCCCGCTCCTGCCTACGGCGCTTTCGCGACGACTCCGCCGGTCGCCGGCAGGATTCGGCGTGGCGACCGTGGTGCTCGCGGTGGCGAGCGGTCATGACGGTAAGCACTCCGGGCCGACGGGTTCAAACCCCTCTTTCCAGCCACAGTTGCCTCTTGTTACCCATGGAAACCTGACATATCCGCAGGTGGGAGCGGGTGCGCCAAGTTTCGGAGGAGGCCGTTCCGCGGAAGTTCAACGAGACCCATGTCTCACTTTCGACTGGAACGGACATTCCCCCCGAACTGTCGGGCTATTTACCGACCTCAAGCCGCTGACCAGGAAGGATCAGATCGGGATCGGATCCGACAACTTTCTCGTTCCGCTGGTACAGCGATTGCCATCCACCGCTAACGGAGTGAGCCTCCGCGATGACTGACAGGTTGTCACCCGGCCGCACGGTGTAATCCCCCGCGGCGGGCCTGCCGGTGCGGGCGTCATCGCCACCCCGGGACGCGCGGCCCTCGTCGTCCGAACGCGGCGGCTCCGCGCGGTGCTTGCCCGAGCCGGAACCGGAGCCCGGGTCCGAGCTCGAACCGGAGCCGGGCTCCGGGCTGCCGGTGGACGGCGCGTGCGGCGACGCGGGGTCCGTGGGCCGCTCACCGGCGGACGGGTCGGTGGGTGCCTGCGTGGACGGCGAAGCGCCCGACGTGGGGATTTCGGTGGGATCGCCCGTGGGTCCGCTCGTGGGACCCGTCGTGGGACCGCCCGGGTCCTTGCGGTGCTTGCCGCCCTCGGGCTTGTCGCTCTTGCCGCTCGCGGAAGGCGAGGGCGTCCCGGAAGAGGGCTTCGCATCCGGCTTCGCGTCCGGGTTTGCGGACGGTGAGGCCGGGGCAGCCGGGGAAGCGGTGGAGTCCGACGGCGCGGAGCCGCCCGTCGCGGGTGCGGAGGGAGTGCGCTCCGGTGCACGAGGCGCGGGCGCGTCGTACGTGGGCTCCTTGGTGCTGCCGGGGGTCACCTCCGGAGCCTCGCCGCCCTTGGTGAGGCCCGCGGCGGAGCCGCAGGACTGCCAGGTGCTCGCCCCGGCGTTCAGGACGTTCTCGGCGACGGCGATCTGCTGCTGCCGGCTGGCGAGGTCGGGCCGCGGGGCGTACGTCCGGCCGCCGTACTGCTCCCACAGCTCCTGGGTCATCTGCAGCCCGCCGTACGCGCCGTTGCCGGAGTTGGTGCTCCACGTCCCGCCGGACTCGCACTGGGCGACGCGGTCCCACGTGGGGGCGCCGGCGGCGTTGGCGCCGGTGGCCGCGAGCAGCGGCATGGCGAGGGCCGAGCCCGTCACCCCCGCTGCGACCACGACGGCGGGTACCTGACGGGGGCGACGATGTCGACCGTTCCCGGAGCGCATGCGATGGCCTCTCGTGTGGCGGCGAATATGGTGGTCGAACATAGCCACCGCCCTCACGAGTCACAAGCCGGTGTAGCGCAGGTCACGCGGTGGTCACGCCAGTTGACGCAGGGTCATCCGGAGCGCGGTGCGAACTCGACCGGCAGGGTGCGCAGTCCGCGCATGATGAGCCCGCCGCGCCACCGCAACTCCTCGGGGTCGACGGAAAGCCGCAGGTCAGGGAGGCGGCGCAGCAGTGTCGCGAGCGCGGTCCTGCCTTCGAGGCGGGCCAGCGGGGCGCCCAGGCAGTAGTGGATTCCGTGCCCGTATCCGAGGTGCTGGTTGTCGGCCCGGGAGAGGTCGAGGGTGTCGGGCTCCGCGAAGCGTTCCGGGTCCCGGTCGGCGGCCGCGAGGACGACGAGCACGGGGTCGCCCTCGGCGATGCGCTGACCGCCGATCGTCAGCTCCTGCTTGGCGAACCGCCAGGTGGCGAGCTCCACCGGGCCGTCGTACCGCAGCAGTTCCTCCACGCCGGTGGCGAGCAGGCTCTCGTCCCCTTCGGCGAGCGCGAGTTGGAGCCGCTCGCGCTGCCCCGGATTGCGCAGGAGTGCGTGAAGACCGTTACCGATCAGGTTCACAGTTGTTTCGAAACCCGCAAAGAGGAGGATGAAGGCCATGGCCGCGGCCTCGTTCTCGGTGAGGTGCTCACCGTGGTCGCTTGCCCGGATCAGACCCGAAATCAGATCCTCGCCGGGGTTCTCCCGCTTTCGGTGGATCAGCTCCGCCAGATAGGTGCGCATCTTCTTCACCGCGCGCGCGACGCCGCCGCGCGGTCCGCCGCCGTGGCGGATCATCATGCCCGCCCAGTCGCGGAAGTCGTCCTGGTCCTCGGCCGGCACGCCGAGCAGGTCGCAGATGGCATAGATAGGGAGGGGAAAGGCGAACTCGTGGATGAGGTCGGCGCTCCCCCGCGCGCAGAAGTCGTCGATGAGCTTGTCGGTCAGCTCCTGGACGCGCGGTGCGAACTCGGCGACGCGACCCGGCGTGAACGCCTTGGACACCAGCCGCCGCAGCCGGGTGTGGTCCGGCGGGTCGATGTTGAGCAGGTGCGTCATCAGGTTGGCGCTGCGCTCGCCCGGGATGCCGACCTTCCCCTTGCCGTGCGCGGACTCGCTGTGGTGCACGGGGTTCTTCGACAGCCGCTGATCGGCGAGCGCCTGCCGGGCGTCGGCGTAGCGGGTCACGAGCCAGGCGTCCACGCCGCTGGGGAGCACGGTGCGGTGGACGGGGGCGTTCTCGCGGAGCCAGGCGTACGTGGGGTACGGGTCGGCGGCGAATTCCCAGGTGAAGAGCGGGGGGATCGTGGCGGGGAGGTCGTGGTGCACGTGCACTGACGCTACCGGTCGGGCGGGGCCCGCTCGCGGGGACGGGTCGGCCACGTCCGCGGGTGGCGACGCCCGCACCACCGCCGCGCGGCGGTGTCCTCAAGCGCCGGACAGGATGGAGGTGGCTGACGCGGGCGGGCAACCCGGGCCCCGGCGGCAGGAGCGGAGCTTGAGGACGGACCCGCGGGGCGCCCCCGCCGCAGGCGGCGGACGGACCCGCGGGGCAGACCCGCCTCGGTCCCGGCAGGGCCTACGTGTGGCCCCCGCCGCCGCTGCCGAAGCCGCCGCTGCCGCCGGGGTTCCACTTCTTGCGTTCCTCGCTGAGTTCCTCGGGGTGGCTGCCGGGGTTCCTGACCTCGTGCGGGAGGACGCGCTCCCCCTCCGCCTCGGGGTGCAGCTCGTCGGACTCGCGGTGCTCGGTGACGTAGCCGATCACGCCGTTCTCGTCGTTGTGCCCCGGCCCGTGGTCGGGCGACTCCGGGCCCGTGTCGTATTCCTGGCGGGTCTGCCAGGCACCGGCGCGCCGCTGGGGCTGGGACGGCGGGGGCGGCTCCTTGTCCCGCTTCCGGAAGCCGTAGACGACCGCCAGGATCAGCAGGGCGACGACGCAGATGCCGACGATGAACTGGACGATGCCCCCGAGCCAGTCGGGGGCGGCGATGTCGGTGTACTCGGTACGCATGGAACTCGGGTACCCGCCGACCCGCAGGACAAGTCGACATCTAGGCCGAACGGGTGTTTCAACGCCACGGGTCCGGCGCTACCGCTCCGCGCGTTCCGCCGCGCGGATCGCGTCGCGGTAGGTGCGGGCCGCCGCTCGCAGGGCCGTTTCCGGGTCCACGCCGTCCGCTTCGGCGCGGGCCGCCAGGGCCAGCAGTTCGTAGCCGACGCCGGCCCCGGAGGGGAGGGGGACGTCGATGCCCTCGTTACGGACCCGGGAGGCCAGCTTCGCGGCGAGGGCGAGTGCGGGCTGGCCCAGGGGCACGCCCTCGGTCACCGAGACACGGCCCTTCTCCTCCGCCTTCGTCCGCAGCCAGTGCGCCTTGACGTCCTCCGGGGTCTTTGCGCTCTCCTCGCCGAAGACGTGCGGGTGGCGGTGGACGAGCTTGTCGACGATCGTGCCGGCCACGTCGTCGACGGAGAACGGCTCGTCGGGGTCGTCCTGGGCGATCCGGGCGTGGAAGACGACCTGGAGCAGCACGTCGCCGAGCTCCTCGCGCAGCGCTTCCCGGTCGCCGGTCTCGATGGCCTCCAGGAGCTCGTACATCTCCTCCAGCCCGTACTTCGCGAGGTCCTCGTGGGTGCGGATGCCGGTCCACGGGCAGGTGGCCCGGATCCGGTCCATGACCTGCACCAGGTCCAGGAGGCGGGCCCCGGGCAGGTCGTACGCGCCGGGGAGCAGCTCCAGGGCCGGCATGTCCTCCCGGCCGGATCCGGCGAGCCGGGCCAGGCCGTCGGTGAGCGCGGCGTCGCCCTCGGCGGTGGTGAGCACGACGACGTCCCGCCCGCCGCCCGCCACGCAGTGGTCCACGAGCTCCCGGGCGGTGGCGCTGGCGTGCTCCACCTCGACGCCGGCCTCCCTGAGATAGGGGAGCTGGGGGTGGGCGGGGTCGGCGCAGAGCACGCGATCGGCTTGGCGCAGGGCTTCCCAGGCGGGCCAGGAGAGGAGGCCGGGGGCTACGCGGTGGCTGGTCGTGAGCAGGATGATGCGGCCGGAGTCGTTCACGGGTCGAGCGTACGCTTCGCGGTGGGCGGTGCCGGTGGGTGCCTGCGGCGCTTTCTTCCCCAGCCCCGCCCCTTCCCGGCTGCATCTAATTTGCGGCTCCGCCGCGTGGGGGGCGCTGCCCCAGACCCCGAGCTGCGGGTTCGTCGGCTGACGCGCAGCGCCTGCGGCGCTCGACCGCGCGCCAGCGCGGTCCGGGGTCTGGGGCGAAGCCCCAGTTCGGGAAGGGGCGGGGCTGGGGAAGAAAACAACTACGCCGGGTTCGCCGGCTGCGGCTCCGGGTGGAGCCACGGTTCACGCAGCGGCTGCGCCGTCCCCCGCTTCGCGTCCCAGACGCCGTAGCGCGGGTTCACATCCACCCGCATCGCGTCCGACGTCCGCATGAGGATCTCGTTCGTGCGCGCCGTCCCGAACTTCGCGTCGAGCTTCGCGCGCGTGAGGTCCATCGTCAGGGCCTGGTCGATCTGGTCGGGGGCGATGCCGAGCGTGAGGAAGCGGGCGCGCACCGCGTCCGCGCCGCCGTTCGCCCGCTCGACGGCCGCGCGCTGTTCCTGGAGCTCGCGGCGGGTGACGTCGATGCCGTTGTCCGCGCCGGCCCGTTCGACGATGCGGTACTGGATGAGCCGGACGAGGGTGTCCTGGCCCAGCCGGGCGCTGTTCTCCGTGAGCTGCTGCCCCTGCGGGGAGGACCGCTGCGCGTCGCGTACGTCCGACACCTGGCTCTGCAGCTGGGTGACGGTGATCCGGTCCTTGCCCACGACCGCCGCCGCACCCGGGTGCGCGGTGGAGCCGCAGGCGGTGAGGGCCGGGGCCGCGGCGAGGAGGGCGGCGGCGGAGACGGAGAGCGCGGTCCTTCGGCGGATCATGGAGCCTCCCGGCAGAGATCGTGCGGTACCTGGACCTGGTGGTGATCGATGGTAGGCAGTCCGTGTGATCCGGGCCACCCGTACGACCAACGATTCGCGGGTCGTTGAGGTGCTCGGGCACCGACTCTCCGTCAGCTCGGCGGTTCCGCCGACCAGTTGCCCCGGCCACACGCGCCCCCGTCCTCGCGGGGAACTTTCCGGCAGCCGCCCCGGGCGCGCGCGGCATCCTGGACACTTCACTGAGGCCCCGGGGAGTCCGGGGAGGAAACCGCCGGAGAAGAAGAGGGAACGCGCATGGACCCGGCCGCAGCCGCCACCGGACCGGCACCCGCCCGGCGCGCGGCCGAGGAAGCACCCGCCGCCCGGCCCCGCGCCACGGCCCTGCGCGCACCCCGGCTCGACCCGTACTGGCTGGCCGGCGTCCTCTTCGTCCTCTTCACCGCGCTGTCCGTGTGCCGGCACCGCAGGATGCTCACCATGTCCTGGGACCTGGGCATCTTCGAACAGGCCATACGCGGCTACGCCCACCTCCAGGCGCCCATAGCCGACCTCAAGGGCCCCGGCACCAACATCCTCGGTGATCACTTCAGCCCGGTCACCGCGCTCGTCGCGCCCTTCTACCGGATCTTCCCCTCCCCCGTGACGCTCCTCGTCGTGCAGGCCGCGCTGTTCGCCCTGTCCGCGATACCCGTCACCCGGCTCGCCGCCGGGCTGCTGGGCCGCAAGCGGGGGCTGGCCATCGGCGTCGCGTACGGACTGTCCTGGGGGGTCCAGCGGGCCGTCGACTTCGACTTCCACGAGATCGCGTTCGCCATGCCGCTGCTGGCGTTCTCCCTGGAGGCGGTCGTCCGCAAGCGGTGGCGGGCCGCGGTGTGGTGGGCCGCGCCGCTCGTCCTCGTCAAGGAGGACCTGGGCATCACCGCCGCCGCGATCGGCGCGCTCGTCCTGATCCGGCTGCACGGCGACCGGCGGCGCGACGGCGGCACCCGCGACACCCGGGCGACCGCCCTCGGCGTGGGCCTGCTCGTCTTCGGGCTCGCCGCCGCCGCCCTCACCTTCGGCGTGATCATCCCGTCCTTCAACACCGGCGGCGCCTACGACTACTGGGACAAGCTCAAGGGCGGCGACGGCCCCGCCCCCGTCATCCCCCTCGACACCGCGGTGCGCACCCTGCTGTGGACCCTGCTGCCCACCACCGGGCTGCTCGCCCTGCGCTCACCCGTGCTGATCGTCGCCCTGCCCACCCTGGGCTGGCGGTTCGTCTCCCACGACGACCACTACTGGACCACCGACTGGCACTACAGCGCCGTGCTCATGCCCGTCGTGTTCATCGCCCTCACCGACGCGCTCACCGGCGCGCACCGCGACCGCCGGCCCTGGCTGCGCTCCTACGCGCACCACCTGCCCGGCGCCGTACTCGCCGCGGCCCTCGCGCTGACGGCCTCGCTGCCGCTCTACTCCCTCACCCAGGGCGAGACCTACCGCGTGCCCGCGAGCGTGCGCGCGGCCGAGAACCTCCTCGCCCGCATACCCGACGACGCCACCGTCGAGTCCGACGTGGGCCCCATAAGCAGGCTCGCGGGCCGCTGCCGCGTCTTCTGGATCGGCGACACCCGCGGCATCACCCCCGACTACGTCGCCCAGCACGTCCTCGACGGCAGGCCCCCGGCCGACCTCGTGGCCGACGCCGAGAAACTGCACCCCGGCGCCCGCTACGCCCTCCTCGGCAACGACGGCGGCTACGCCGTGCTCCAGCGCGTCTAGCCGCCCGCCCCGGCCGACCCGCTCAGGCCGCTCAGGACCCGAGGATCGTCGTCAGGAACTCGCCCGTCCACGCCAGCAGCTCCCGGCCGACCAGCGGCTTCCCGCCGATGGGGCGGGTCGCCGGGCGCGGCACCAGGATCTGCTGGGTCGCGGGCTTCATGACCGTACGCGGATAGAGCCGCTTCAGCCGCAGCTCCTGCGACTCCCGCAGCTCCACCGGGCCGAAGCGCACGTTCGCGCCCTGGAGGGTGATGTCCGAGACGCCGCACGCGCGCGCCAGCATCCGCAGGCCCGCGACCAGCAGCAGATTCTCCACCGGCTCCGGCAGCTTGCCGTAGCGGTCGGTGAGCTCCTCGCGGACCGCGCGGATGTCCTCCTCGCTGTTGGCCGAGGCGATCGCGCGGTACGCCTGGAGGCGCAGCCGCTCGCCCGGCGCGTAGTCGTGCGGGACGTGCGCGTCGACCGGCAGCTCGATCTTCACCTCCAGCGGCGCTTCCTCCTCCTCGGCGCCCTCCAGCGACGCGCGGTAGTCGGCGACCGCCTCGCCGACCATGCGGATGTAGAGGTCGAAGCCGACGCCCGCGATGTGGCCCGACTGCTCCCCGCCGAGCAGATTGCCCGCGCCGCGGATCTCCAGGTCCTTCATCGCCACGTACATGCCCGCGCCCATCTCCGTGTGCTGGGCGATGGTGGCCAGCCGCTCGTGCGCGGTCTCGGTGAGCGGCTTCTCCGGCGGATAGAGGAAATAGGCGTAACCGCGCTCACGGCTGCGGCCCACCCGGCCGCGCAGCTGGTGCAGCTGCGACAGGCCGAAGTTGTCGCCGCGCTCCACGATCAGGGTGTTGGCGTTGGAGATGTCGATGCCCGACTCCACGATCGTCGTGGAGACCAGCACGTCGAACTTCTTCTCCCAGAAGTCGACGACAACCTGCTCCAGGGCGCTCTCCCCCATCTGCCCGTGCGCCGTCTGGATCCGGGCCTCCGGCACGATCTCCCGCAGCCGGGCCGCGGCCCGGTCGATGGACTCCACGCGGTTGTGGATGTAGAAGACCTGGCCCTCGCGCAGCAGCTCGCGCCGGATGGCCGCGCCGATCTGCTTCTGGTCGTACGGCCCGACGAAGGTCAGCACCGGGTGCCGCTCCTCCGGCGGCGTCGTGATCGTCGACATCTCCCGGATACCGGTGACGGCCATCTCCAGCGTGCGGGGAATGGGCGTCGCGGACATCGTCAGCACGTCGACGTTGGCGCGCAGCTTCTTCAGCTGCTCCTTGTGCTCGACGCCGAAGCGCTGCTCCTCGTCGACGATGACCAGGCCCAGGTCCTTGAACCTCGTCTCCGAGGAGAACAGCCGGTGCGTGCCGATGACGACGTCGACCGAGCCGTCCCGCAGCCCCTCCAGCACCGCCTTCGCCTCGCTGTCCGTCTGGAAGCGCGACAGGGCCCGGACGTTGACCGGGAACTGGGCGTAGCGCTCGGAGAACGTCCCGAAGTGCTGCTGCACCAGCAGCGTGGTGGGCACGAGCACCGCCACCTGCTTGCCGTCCTGCACCGCCTTGAAGGCCGCGCGGACCGCGATCTCCGTCTTGCCGTAGCCGACGTCGCCGCAGATCAGGCGGTCCATGGGGACGGACTTCTCCATGTCCTCCTTGACCTCGGCGATGGTCGTGAGCTGGTCGGGCGTCTCCGCGTACGGGAAGGCGTCCTCCAGCTCGCGCTGCCAGGGGGTGTCCGGGGCGAAGGTGTGGCCGGGGGCGGCCATGCGCGCCGAATAGAGCTTGATCAGGTCGGCGGCGATCTCCTTGACCGCCTTCTTCGCGCGCGCCTTCGTCTTCGTCCAGTCCGCGCCGCCGAGGCGGTGCATGGTGGGCGCCTCCCCGCCGACGTACTTCGTGACCTGCTCCAGCTGGTCGGTGGGGATGTAGAGCCGGTCGCCGGGCTGGCCGCGCTTGGCGGGGGCGTACTCCACCAGCAGATACTCGCGGGTGGCGCCCTGGACCGTGCGCTGCACCATCTCGACGTAGCGGCCGACGCCGTGCGCCTCGTGGACGATGTAGTCACCGGCCTGGAGCGTCAGCGGGTCGATGGTCTTCCGGCGGCGGACGGGCATCCGGCCGAGGTCCTTGCTCACGGACTTCTGGCCGGAGAGGTCCGTCTCCGTGAGCACGGCGATCTTCAGGCCGGGGTCGACGAAGCCGTTGTCGAGGCTGCCGCAGGAGACGTGCACGACGGACGGCGAGAGGCCGTCGATGTCGGCGTCGAGGCGGGCGGCGATGCCCTCGCCGCCGAGCACCTCGACCGTGCGGGCGGCCGGGCCGTGGCCCTCGGTGACGAAGACGGTGCGCCAGCCGTCGGACAGCCAGCCCTTGGTGTCCGCGAGGGCGCGGGCGGTGTCGCCGCGGTAGGTCTCGGGGGCGTGCATGCCCAGCTTGAGGGTGTCGCCGTCACCCTCCGCGTCAGCGGAAAATGTCAGCGTTTCGTCGGCGGCGAAGGGGCTGACGGACCACCACATCATGCCGAGCTCGCGGGCGCGGTCGCGGACATCGGCGATGCCCCACAGGGAGGCCGCGTCCACGTCGATCGGCGCCTCGCCGCCGCCGGCGGTCGCCGCCCAGGACGCCTGGAGGAACTCCTGGCTGGTGGCCACGAGGTCGGCCGCCCGGGTGCGTACGCGCTCCGGGTCGCAGACGACGGCCATGCTGCCCGCCGGGAGGACGTCCAGCAGCAGCTCCATGTCGTCGACCAGGACGGGGGCGAGGGACTCCATGCCCTCCACGGCGATGCCCTCGGCGATCTTGCCGAGGAGCTCGCCCAGCTCCGGGTGCTCCTCCGCGAGCGCGGCGGCCCGCTCGCGCACGCTGTCGGTCAGCAGCAGCTCACGGCAGGGCGGCGCCCACAGGCCGTGCTCGGCGGCCTCCAGGGACCGCTGGTCGGCGACCTTGAAATAGCGGATCTCCTCGACGTCGTCGCCCCAGAACTCCACCCGCAGCGGGTGCTCCTCGGTCGGCGGGAAGACGTCCAGGATGCCGCCGCGGACGGCGAACTCGCCGCGCTTCTCGACCAGTTCGACCCGGGCGTACGCGGCGGCGGCCAGCGCCTCGGTGACCTCGCCGAGGTCGGCGCTCTGCCCGGTGCGCAGGGCGACGGGCACCAGGTCGCCGAGCCCCTTGACCTGCGGCTGGAGCACGGAGCGCACGGGCGCGACGACCACGCTGACCGGCCCCGCCGCCGGGTCGTCCGCGCTCGGGTGCGCCAGCCGGCGCAGCACGGCGAGCCGCCGGCCGACCGTGTCCGAACGCGGCGACAGCCGCTCGTGCGGCAGCGTCTCCCAGGCCGGATACTCCGCGATGCCGTCCGGCGGCAGCAGCGAGCGCAGGGCCGCCGCCAGGTCCTCCGCCTCCCGCCCGGTGGCGGTCACCGCCAGCACGGGCCGCTGGGCCTCGCGCGCGAGCGCGGCGATGGCGAAGACCCGCGCGGCGGGCGGACCCACCAGGTCGACGTGCGGCCGATGGCCGTCGGCGGCGGCTTTCACCGCTTCGGCGAGCGCCGGATCATTGACGACGGCGTCGAGCAGACCGTGCAGACTCATGAAGGGCTTCCGTCCCGGGGGTGGGCAACGCGAACGGCCCGGCACGTGCATGACGGGCCGGGGCTGGGTCCCAGCGTACGACGGGGGGCTGACAGCGGCCGCCGGAACGATCCTGCCGGGGCGCCTCGCGGCTAGGCTGGATCACACCGACAGTGAGGGAGGTGGCATGTGACCGCCGAGCCGATCGACTGGATGCACCCGCCGTCCAAGGGCTGGACGTACGACCAGGTCAAGGACCTGGATCTGCCGTTCGACTGGGAACTCGTGGATGGGGCGATCGTGGTCCGGGGGATGACGAGCCAGTGGCACGACCGTGTGCGCGACAAGCTGTACTTCCAGCTTGAGAGCGCCCGGCAGGATCCGTACGAGGTGAACACCGAGCGCTGCATACTGGTCGACGAGTACAACCCCCCGAAGCCCGACGTCGTGGTCTTCGACCGCACCGGTCTGGACTTCTTCACCTTGGAGTGCGTGCCGGTCGAAGCCGTGTCGCTGGTGGTCGAAGTGGTGTCGCACGGCTCACGGACCGACGACCGCTTCCGTAAGCCCGCCATGTACGCGGAGGCGGGAGTCCCGCACTACTGGCGCGTAGAGCGCGGCGAGGACAACTTTCCCGTCCTCCACGAGTTCTGGCTGGACGAGCCGAGCGGTGTCTACGCGCCCGCCAACCGGCCCGAAGGCGCTTCCCACACCGATCGCTTCCGCGCCGAGGTGCCGTTCCCCGTGGAGATCGACCTCAAGTCGATCTTCCGCTTCTGAGCGGCGGGGAACCGTTCACGACGGCGAGACCGTGACGTCCCCGCCCTGCGTGTGCGCCTTGATCGTGTGCGTGGAGCGGTCGTCCGTGGGGACGGTGACCTCGCGGGTGCCGCCCTGCGTCGAGGCTTCCACCGCGTAGGAGTCCCTGGGCACGTGGATCTCGACGTCGCCGCCCTGCGTGCGGCCGTCCACGGCGTCCGGCACGCGGGTGAAGGTCGCCGTGACGGTCCCGCCGCTCGTCCGCGCGGTCGCCTTCTTCGCCGCGGAATCCTCGATGGTGATGTCACCGCCGCTGGTGTGCGCGGCGATCTCGCCGGACGTGCCGCGCACGGTGATGTTGCCGCCGCTGGTGCGCAGGTCGACGGCGACCGTGCGGGGCACGAGCACCTCGACGTTCACGGTGCACCGGTGGTTCGAACCGCCGCAGTCGTCGCGCTCCAGCGTGAAGCGGCCGTCCTTGAGGCTGTGCCGGGGGTCGGGCTTCTGGCTGCTGTACTCGTACTTCTCCGTCACCCGCACCGGCCCGCCGCTCCCCTCCATGGGGACGACGGTGATGTTCCCGCCGTTGGTCGCGGCGTCGACGACCTTGACCTCGCCGTCGAGCGTGTACGTCCGCTCGGCCTTCTTCGTCGGCCCGTCGATCATCGAACAGCCTGCGGTCAGCACGGCCGCCGCCGTGCAGGAGAGAACGGCGAGGGGAACGAGACGGCGGGCCATGATGGTTGAGGGCTCCTTTTTCTGAGGCTTTTCCCGAGGCTTCTTCTGAGACTCGGTCAGGGCGAAGGTGTCCATTGTCGACGCGGCATCGCCCCCGGCGACTCGGCCCGGCGGACGAGGTCTTCCCTAGGGGACGCGCGGCCCGTACCCGCGCGACAAAGGGCCCGGCCCGGACGCGCACCCCCGTGGCGCGTCCGGGCCGGGCCCGGCAGGAAGGGCAGCAGCCTGCCCGGTGGTCAGTCCGTCGCGATCGCGTTCAGCACGTTCATCCGGCCCGCCCGGAACGCCGGGACGAGCGCGGCCAGCAGGCCCACCACCGCGGAGCCGACGAAGACGGTGACGATCGTCGGCCAGGGGATGTCCAGCACCCCGAGGCCCTCCAGGGCCAGGAGCTTCTGGGCGACGATGCCCCAGGCCATGCCGAGGCCGAGGCCCAGGAGGGCGCCGAAGAGGGCGATGACCACCGACTCCAGGCGGATCATGCGGCGCATCTGGCGGCGGGAGAGGCCGATGGCGCGCATCAGGCCGATCTCCCGGGTCCGCTCGACGACCGACAGGGCGAGGGTGTTCACGACGCCCAGGATCGCCACGATGATCGCGAGGGCGAGGAGCCCGTAGATCATGTTGAGGAGCTGGCCGATCTGGTCCTTGATGAGCTTCTTGTAGTCGGACTGGTCGCGGACCTTGATCTGCGGGTAGTCCTTGACCGCGGCCTTGAGGGACGCGGCGGCCTCCTTCGCCTGGCCGTCGGCGGCCTTGGCGAGGATCATGCCGGTCAGCGGCATCTTGTCGGCGGGCAGGTAGCTCTTCGCGGTGGCGATGTCGAGGTACATCGCGCCCTTGTCGATGCTGGTGTCGTCCGAGGTGATGGCGTTGACCTTGAGCTTCGCGGGCCGGCCGTCGGTCATGACGACGGTCAGCCGGTCGCCGAGCTTGATGCCGTGGTCCTTGGCGTAGCCCTCGGGCACGGACATGGCGTCCTTGGCGTAGGCGTCCTTCAGCCTGCCCTGGACGGTCTCCGAGCGGAGGTCGTCCGGGTAGGTGGGGTCGGTCGCGTTGAGCCGCTGGGTCGCGGTCTTCCCGTCGGGCGTGGTGACCTTGGCGATGACACCGACGTAGCGGGTGAAGTGGTCGATGTGACCGGCCGAGGTGATGGCCTTCTCCGTCGCCGGGGTGATCGGGTTGTCGCTCTGGTCCTGGATGATGAAGTCCGCGCCGACCGACTTGTCGAGCTGGTCCGTGGCCGAGGCGACCATCGAGGAGCCGACGACCGACAGGGCGGCGACCAGCGCGAGGCCGATCATCAGGGCGGAGGCGGTGGCTCCCGTACGGCGCGGGTTGCGCAGCGCGTTGCGCTCGGCGAGCCGGCCGACGGGGCCGAAGACCCGCAGCACGACCGCGCTGATGACGCGGACGACCAGCCCGGCCAGCAGCGGGCCCACGACCACGAAGCCGATCAGGGTGAGCGGGATGCCGAGCGCGATCAGGCCGCCGCCCGCGGTGGCCTTGTCCGCGTTCGCCGCGCCGACCAGCGCGAGCGCCCCGAGGCCGGTGAGGACCAGGCCGATGACGGCCCGCACCTTGCCCGCCTTGCCGTCGGCCGGGGTGCCCGCGTCGCGCAGGGCGGACATCGGGGAGATCTTCCCGGCCCGGCGGGCAGGCAGGAAGGCGGCCAGCACGGTCACGACCACACCGAGCACGAGGCCCACGACGGGCGTCGTGGCCTTGACGGTCAGCTCGCCCATGTCGAGCTTCATGCCCATGGACCCCATGAGCTCCATCAGGCCGACGGCCAGCGCGATGCCGCCGCCGATGCCCAGGACGGAGCCGACGACGCCGAGCAGCAGTGCCTCGACCAGCACGGACCGCAGGATCTGCCGGCGGCCCGCACCGATGGCCCGCATCAGGCCGATCTCCCGGGTGCGCTGGGCGACCAGCATGGAGAAGGTGTTGACGATCAGGAAGATGCCGACGAGGACGGCGATGCCGGCGAAGCCGAGCAGCGCGTACTTCAGCACGTCGAGGACGGAGCCGATGTCCTTCTTGTTCTCCTCCTTGGTCTCCGCGGCGGTGTGCACGGTGTAGCCCGTGCCGATCGCGGCGGTGACGCGCTCCTTGAGCTGCTCGTCGCTGACGCCGGAGGCGGCGGTCAGGCCGTAGCCGCTGTACGCGGAGGTGCTGCCGAGCAGCTTGGCCTGGGCGGTCGCGGTGTCGAAGTAGAGGACCGCGGCACCGGGGTTGGTCGACTTGTACGTCGCGATGCCGACGACCTTGACGGTGAAGTCGCCCGGAGCGGCGATCACGCGGAGCGTGTCACCGGTCTTGACCTCGTGCTTGTCGGCGGTGTCGGAGTCGAGCACGGCCTCGGCCGCGCCGCGCGGCTCGTGGCCGCTGGTGATCTCGACGGACTTCTTCTGGCTCTCGTCCCAGTTGGTGCCCACGGTGGGGGCGCCGGAGCTGGGGCTCAGGCTCTCGTTGTCGCGGTCGGCGACGGTGATCTGCTGGCTGGTGACGTGCGGCTCGACCCTCGCGACGCCGTCGACCTCGCCGAGCCGGGCCAGCAGCGAGGCCGGCAGGGTCTGCGGCTTGCCGGTCTGCTGCGCGTCGTCGTTCTTCTCCGGGCTGACCGAGACGTCCGAGGCGGTGGAGGCGAAGAGCTTGTCGAACGTGGCGTTCATGGTGTCGGTGAAGACGAGCGTGCCGCACACGAACGCCACCGACAGCAGGACCGCGATGGCGGACAGCGCCATGCGCCCCTTGTGCGCGAGGAAGTTGCGCACGGAGGTCTTGAGGATGGTCACGACACCCGTCCACGGGCGTCGAAGTTCTTCATGCGCTCCAGGACCGCGTCGGCGGTCGGGCTGTACATCTCGTCGACGATCCGGCCGTCGGCCAGATACAGCACCCGGTCCGCGTAGGAGGCGGCGACCGGGTCGTGGGTGACCATGACGATGGTCTGGCCGAGCTCGTCCACCGACTGGCGCAGGAAGCCGAGCACTTCGGCACCGGCCCGCGAGTCGAGGTTTCCGGTCGGCTCGTCACCGAAGATGATCTCCGGGCGGGCCGCGAGGGCGCGCGCCACGGCAACGCGCTGCTGCTGGCCGCCGGAGAGCTGGTTGGGGCGGTGCTTCAGCCGGCCCGCCAGGCCCACGGTCTCGACGACCCGCTCCAGCCACGCACGGTCCGGCTTGCGGCCCGCGATGTCCATGGGGAGCGTGATGTTCTCCAGGGCGGTCAGCGTCGGCAGCAGGTTGAACGCCTGGAAGATGAAGCCGATCCGGTCCCGGCGCAGCTGCGTGAGCTTCTTGTCCTTGAGCCCGACTATCTGGGTCTCATCGAGGAATATCTGGCCGGAAGTGACGGTGTCGAGACCGGCCAGGCAGTGCATCAGGGTCGACTTGCCGGAGCCGGACGGGCCCATGATCGCGGTGAACTGCCCGCGGGCGATGTCCACGTCGACGTTGTCGAGCGCCACGACGCGGGTCTCCCCCGCGCCGTACGCCTTGACGACCTGACGGGCCCTCGCCGCGACGGCCGCATGCCCTCCACTGCCCCCGGTCCTGGGAATCGATACGGCGGTTGTCACGGTGGGTCTCCTATGTCTGCGGTGTCCGCTGCGCCCTGGTGCGCGCGTCACTGAGGTACGTACTCAGCCTGCTGGAATCCGGCCACGGCCACATTGGTGGCTGTCCGTGTCTTCGGGGTGGGGCTAGCCCCACCTCCGCGCTCGGGCCGTCTCGAAAAAGGCTAGACAGCGATCGGGGGGCGTTCCTCCTGCTCCGGTACGACCGGGGGGCGGGGGCGAGGAGGAGGCGCGGGGGAACATCCCCTAGGGGTCGGGCCGTTGCGCCCGGCCCGTCCCTCGGGGTCGACAACTACATATAACCGGACGAAGCGTACGCAATACGGGCAGATTCGCTCATCCGGAGATCACCGAGGGGAAACGAAGCGCGGAGAATACGTGAAGCCTGGCCCGCTGCAAGACAATTGCGGTCAGAGGGAATTAGTGTTCGGCTTTGATGGTCGAGGGGGGCGACGTGCCACCCCTTCGAACCGGCCGCCGGTCTTTCGAAGGAAGCAGCCCGTGAAGATTCTTCCCACGCGCGCCGCGAGCGTCTCCCGGCAGGGCCTGTGCACGGCCCTGCTCGTCGCCAGCCTGACCGCGGCGGTCGGCGTCAGCCCGCCGCACAACACCGCCGACGCCGACGAACCCACGCCGGGCTCCGACAACCCCCAGTCGCTGCCGCACGGCACCCCCAACCTCACGCTGCCCGACCTCAGACCGCACTCGCCCGGCGGCCTCCCCGGCACGCCCTCGGCGGGCGGCAACACCCCCGACGGCTCCACCGGCATCCCCGCGACGGCCCTCGACGCCTACAAGAAGGCCGAGGCCCAGGCACGCACCGAGCTGCCCAACTGCCACATCCCCTGGCAGCTCATCGCCGGCATCGGCAAGGTCGAGTCCGAGCACGGCACCATCTTCGGCACCCACCTCCTCCCCGACGGCACCACGGACAAGCCGATCCTCGGCCCCGCGCTGACGGGCCGGGAGTTCGCCCTGGTCAGGGACACCGACGGCGGCTTCTGGGACGGCGACACGCAGTACGACCACGCCGTCGGCCCCATGCAGTTCATACCGTCCACCTGGAAGCACATCGGCTCGGACGGCAACGGCGGCTACAAGAACCCCAACAACATCTACGACGCCGCCCTCGGCACCGCCCGCTATCTGTGCGCGAACGGCCGGGACTTGAACAAGCCGGGGGATCTCGACAAGGCGATCCTCAGCTACAACCCCTCCCGCGAATACGTCAAGAGCGTCGTCGCGTGGATGCGCGCGTACCAGGGCGGCGACGTCACCGCCCTGCCGGACGCCTCGGGCAGCCCTTCCGCTCCGCGGATCCCGGCGGGCAACACGCCCAGCTCGCCGAGCGCGCCCAGCACGCCTGGCACGTCGCGGCCTTCGCCGCAGCAGAGCCAGAAGCCGAGCACCCCGAACAAGCCGAGCACTCCGAGCACCCCGAGCAAGCCCAAGCCGTCGGAGCCCGGCAAGCCCACGAAGCCGACGGACCCCGGCAAGCCGACGCCTCCGGCGCCCACGACCGCCCGGCTGGAGCGGGTCGGGGACGCGCAGTGGACGGCCACGGCGGGCGAGACGTTCAAGGAGCAGGCCCGCGTACGGACCCTCACCGACGCCGGCAAGCCGACCGCGGGCACACGCGTGCGCTTCGAGATCATCGGCGAGACCAAGGCCCGCTTCCCCGGAACCGGCACGGTCTTCACCGTCACCACGGGCAAGGACGGCACCGCCGCCGCACCGGCGGTCATCGCGAACGACCAGGCGGGGCAGTTCACGGTGCGGGCCACGGTCGAGGGGCGCGACATCACGCCGGTCGACTTCGCGGCCACGGTCAAGGCGATGCCGGTGGAGAGCGTGGTGCTGGTGGGCGACAAGCCGGGCCCGGCGGCGCCTTCCACCACCTTCGGGGCGATCCGGGTCCAGACCCTGGGCAAGAACGGGAAGCCGCTCGCGGGCGTCAGCGGCCTGACGGCGACGGTCCTGGCGGCGGACGGTGTGACGCCCACGACCGTCGGGCCGTACTTCAAGAAGGACGGCAAGGCGGTGCGGACGATCGCTCTGGGCCCGACAGACGAGAAGGGATCGGTTTCCCTGCCGGACCTGTTCGCGGACGCGAAGGTTGGGCCCTACCGGCTGAAGATCTCGACGGCGGACGGGCAGGTGCTTTCGTTCGAGGTGCGGGTGGAGGCGGCTCGGGGGTAAGGGGGCGTGCTCCAGGCCCCCCACGGCGGGCCGGCGTGCGCCTGCGGCGGGCTCTTCCCCCACCCGCCCCTTCCCGGCTGCATCTCATGTGCGGCTCCGCCGCGTGGGGGGGCGCTGCCCCAGACCCCCGACTGCGGGCCGGTCGGCGCCTGCGGCGCTTTCTTCCCCTACCCCGCCCCTTCCCGAAACTGGGGGCAAGCC